>JBBACM010000102.1:2494-4174 GCA_041657045.1 Minisyncoccota bacterium | reverse complement strand
AGTATCAAAATTATCTTTAATAGTATCAACAAAAGATAAAAATTTATATTTAGCAACCTCTAAGTTTATATCATTTAATTCGTTTTGAAGTTTATCCAATCCAGTGACACTATCATTAACCTCTTTATTTAGTATAATAAGCACATCATCAAAACTTTTAGCACCGGTGGAAACTATATTATACTTCTCTGCTAATCCTGGCATAATAGAAGCAACTTCATCAGAAGCCTTTTTAAATGCTTTAGTTTCTTTTCCAGTGGCCTCATATTCTTTTCTTAGCTTTTTATAACTTTCAATAACAGCAATATGACTTTTAGCCAAAGCAACTGTAGATTCCTCTGCCTCTTTCTCTGCAAGTTTTTGAGATTTCAAATTTTCTTTAAACTCTAGCATTTCCTTATTAGTGTTTGTAAGTCCGGAGATATAATACCAAATTCCAGCAGTTAATCCAGCAAGAGCAACAACAATAGCAGCAATGGATGTAACCGGCATAGCAGCTAAACCAGTAGCCAATCCGACAGTACTTAATGCTTTAAAAAAAGCTATAATAGCAGCACCAGATCGAACAATCACTCCAGCCAATGTAAGAACTGCACCAGACACCAATACTAACCCACCAGCCTTTATACCCTCTGATAAATTTCCAGCCTGCATAGAAAAAGAGTTAAAAATATCAGTTAATCCGGAAACTATATCTTTACTAGAAGATAGAAAGTTTTCTCCTAACTTAGCTAAAAAGGTTTGTATAGAATCTTGTAAGTTAGAAAGTTTTCCTAACAATGTTTTTGACTGAGCATCCATTAATCCGGAAAAATTCTTTTGCTTAACAATCTCTTCCAACCCAGTCAACATTTCCGTAACGGTGGCTTTTTCACCCTTCATATTTTGTAATACCGCTTTTCCAGTAACTCTAGTCCAATCAGAAGTTGCAATCATTAAAGCTCTAAATTGCTTAACAGCAATTCCAGTTCTTCCGGTAACTAAATTAGAATAGGCCTCAACTGCCTGTGTTACATCCTTTCCACTTGCAGCGGCTAAATCGCCTAACATTCTTATAGTCTTTAATGAATATCTACCCAATGCCTCTAATCTCATTCCAGTTTCCATAATACCTGGAATAGTAAAAGGAGTAGTTTTAGCAAACTGAATCATTTCTCTAAACTTTGCATCGGCAATTTCAGCACTGCCGGTTAAATTCTTTAATGCTACTTGCCACTGTTCAAACTGTCCTGCCCCCATTATTGGTTTCATCATCAATTCAGTAAACTGTTGAATCTTTCTCATCAATTCAGCCAACTGATTTGCTACTATAATTCCTTTTTCAAAATGGCTTAACATTCCATTAGAAGAACCTTGTAATGTTTTTATAGCTTTTTCTTCCTCTGTAAGCTCTTTTTTTCTAGCCTTAGCATGTTGTTCCTCTTTAGCTCTTATTTTATCAAGATCATTTAATTTCTTAGTATTCAATAATGCTAACTTATCTCTTTGAACTTGTTCTAATTGTAATTGTTTTAAAGCAGCAGCATTATTCTGAGAAGCAGTAACGCTAGCAGTCTTAGCCGCAAAAGTAGCGGCAGCCGCTTGTCTCTTTGCCTCTATCTGAGCAAGTTTATTCTTTGCCGATATCTCTGCATTAGTAGAAGTTAAAGAAGCTCTTGCAACTGCAAGTTCTACCTTCCC
>JBBACM010000102.1:0-2484 GCA_041657045.1 Minisyncoccota bacterium | reverse complement strand
GTTTGATTCGCTATTTGGGTTCGAGTGATAGCATCACTCTGTCTGGCAGCTTGTAATTCAACAGCAGATCTATTCTTTAATAACTTAATAACTTCTTCATGTCTTGTTCTTTCTTCTTTCGCTAATTTTGTAGTCCACTCAGCAGATTTTTGAGATGCCTTAGAAATTTCTTTTAGCAGTTCCAATAAGCCATTCTTTTGACTTTTATCATTTAACTTTCCGATACCATCAACAACCTTACCAATCTGTTTTTCAACATCAGCAAACCCGCCAACAATTGCTTTAGTTTGAGTCTGCATTGTTTTGGTATCTAAAGTTACCTCTATAGCAACTTTCCCACTACCAGAACTATTTATTTTAGCCATATTACATTATCTCCAAAACAGAAATGGAGAGTTGTTCACTCTCCATTAATTTATTTTTTGTCGTGTTCTTTCAGCGAATTCAAATCCGATATTAGTTCATTAAGATTCTTAACTTTTAATACATAATAGGTTCTATAAACACGGCTAACTTGCATATCTTGAATAGCGTTATATTTAGTAATATCACCATCACTCAAGAAAAACGCAATGTCATCATCATCAATTTCCAGTTCTAAATCTAATTGGCTTATACCACCAATTTTTCTTCTTCGTTTAAGCTCGGTAATGACAGACTGTTCTCTTTCATAAACGTTCCCAAGTAACTTACAAAATCGACTATCAAATCTGTCCTTCCAGCTAAAAAATCTTTTAACATAGAGACAAAAGCCCTATCCCCCAAATCTTCCATTAGAGTTTTATAAGATTCAATATTTGTCTCTCGCCATACTTTACCATCCCTCAAATCTTCAGATGGAACAAGCAACGTAGCAAAAAATTCCGGTAATTTATCTTGTTCCATCAAAGCCTCTAACACATCACTAACCTGAAATGCGACATTAATTTTATCACCATTCATTTTTCCGGCTTTAACTAATTTTTCAAAGTCAATTTTCAAACTCTGAAATAATCTAGTAATATGCCGATACTGTTTGTATGTAATTTCTTCTGGAACCTCAAAACTTTTTCCACTAATTACTACCGTACTTGCCATTAAATTATTCTCCTTTATTTTTTAATATGTTATACTTCTAAACTAGAATATAAATTAATATTATTACCACTAACAGCAGTATAATCCAAATCGTATTCGCCGGTATATGTTAATTTAACATTTCTATTATCATCAGAAATTTCAAAATCACCAATTCTAGTTAAATTATTTTTATACAAATTAATAGTAGTTGTTCCTAAATCTACAGCAATAGGACTGGCACTAGTATGCATTTCATATTCAATAGCATCCAATATAGCGTTAATATCAGCACCCATCGCTTGAGCCATTAACTCTACTTGTAATCCAGAAACCATAGATCCGTTAAAACCATTCTTAGAAGATTTAGTTTTAATAGATAAACTAAAATCTACTATATTCATATCTTCATAAGCATCAGCCAAAGATGTCAATGTACCTGCCGGTATAAAATCCGGGCTAATAAATTCGTCAATTACATTTGCAACAATTACATTAGGTAGTGTATCAGTAACCCATTTCAACGTATTAGTAGCAGCAGCCTCAATTATTTCATAATGAGAATCGCCGCTAGAATTAGCAGTAGTACCATACTTAAATGCTCTTTCAAAATTAACAGTACATAATCTTTCTTTTAAGCCAAACTTTAATTCAAAGTCAATGCCCAAAGAATTATCTGCATCAAAAACAAAAATACCGCCAGCAGAAGAACCAACCGTATAAGGGGCAGCACTTCTTGTAACACCGGAAGTTACGCAAGCCACAGCAGCACCACCATTTTTAGCGGCAGTAATCAAGGCCCCAATTAACAATGGATTATCGATCTGCATAGTAGGCATGTCCAACTTAAAATTAAACAAATTAGGAAATACTCTATTTTTATTATCCCTAGTTTCTTGAAAATGATTACCCACTAAGGAACCATTTTGTCTTACACCAAAGCCAAACACATTGGTATATACACCACTAGATGTTAGAGCAGGAAATGCAATTTTACTTGGCGTAAAATATACCTCTTTAATACCCGCATTTACAAAAGCCATTTTATTACCTCACTTAAATTATTATTGAATAATCACTTTTATTAATTTTTAATGTTATACCCATTAAACATGTACTTATATCCAATCCTTCTTTTTCTCCATCAAAATCCGAAAACTCACAACTATTAATTCCAACATATTGCCCAGTAGCCAAAAATAAGTCTAACAAAAAATTTCTTATTAGTACGATATCTTTTTTATACTCTTTTAATGTTCTGCCAGTCTTTGTAACCATTATATAAATAGCAAAATCCGTTTCACCATAAACAAAGTTTCCCATAGCCATTTCTTGAGTATTATTAGAAGCGTCAATTTAGATGCTAACTACTCCAGTAGGTTCGCTTAACTTAGTATCTTCATTTTCATTTTCTTCCTCGACACCATG
>JBBACM010000101.1:0-4207 GCA_041657045.1 Minisyncoccota bacterium | reverse complement strand
GCGAAGGCACCGTCTTCTACTGGGGAAAAGAAGCTTAAGCCGTGGCAGAAGAAATAATCATTCTCTATTGCACGTTCCTCTTAACTAATAACCCGTGTGATGGTTCGGTCCATACACGGGTATCTGGAGTAATATTATGTCCGAACTTCCACAAACATATCAACCAACCGTAGAAAAAATATACCAAAAATATATTGACACCAATGGAGACTTTAGGCGTAACCATCTAGGAGCATCCCTGATCGGCGAGGAGTGTGAGCGCAAATTATGGTTTTCAGTCCGCTGGGCAAGCGATCCTAATTTTAATGGTAGGATGATTCGTTTATTTTCTACAGGGTTTAAAGAAGAATCTCGTATTATAAACGATCTCCGTAATATTGGTATAACGGTATGGGATCGAGATCCCGATTCTGGAGATCAAATAAGGTTCGTTGATCCAGGATGTCCACACTTTAGCGGGAGTCTGGATGCAGTGGGCAGGGGGTTTGAAGAGGCTCCAAAGACACCGCATGTTGTAGAAATTAAAAGTAGTGGTAATAAGTCGTTTCTGAAGATTAAAAAGGAAGGTGTAGAAAAGGCGAAACCATTACATTATGCCCAGATGCAAACCTACTGTAGATGGGCAGAATTAGATCGCGCTTTTTATTTTGTGGTGAACAAGGACAATGATGAAATATATAGTGAGCGTATTTATTATGAAAAAATATTTGCAGAATGTCTCGCAGAAAAAGCAAAGCGTATTGTCTATTCAAATGTTCCGTTAGAAAAAATTTGTGACAATCCAGAAAATTTCCAATGTAAATTCTGTCCATATGTTGGGATATGTCACAGGTCGGAATTACCATTGGTGTCATGCCGTACCTGCGCCTTCGTAACCCCAGAACAAAACGGAACCTGGACATGTGGGCGGACCGGGAAAGTGATAGAGCCGATTAATCAGCGTCGGATACAAGATTGTCATATTTTCATTCCGGAACTAGTCCCGCTCAAAGCCGTCGATAGTGACCCCGAAGCAGGGACAATAACATATGATGGGGGAATCGTGAATGGTCCTTGTCATGTGTTGAGTAAGGATCTTGCGAGAGTGTTGCGAGAACGTGGGAATGATTCGGATATGTACGAGACTCATATGGAATGTTCTAGTTATGATACTAGTAAACCGGATATGGCAGGGGTTGCGTATGGGACAGGGGAGTACGATTACTGATGACCATTCGATCTAAAATTCGCCCCATTGTTTATAAAACCGTGGAACTCTCTTTAGTTTGTGCGTCTTATATATTAATTGGCAGTGGGATATTTGTAATCATTGTAGCGTTATCATTTTATTGGATACCATTAGCAATTTGGTTATGGTTTGAAGAAAAGCCTGTTGTCGATGGTATAAAAAAATGGTTTGAAAAAGATGTTTTTAGAAATGGTGGGAGTGTTTTGTAAATTGGCAAATCCAATCAGTTGTTTTTAAATACCAACGAATCATATTAGTTATTATGACAATCAAAAAGCTGATACCAATCTTTGTGATATGCGCGATTAGTATCATAGCGGTTGCATGGGGATTTCTTATGTTTGCGGATATGGCGGGATACCATATCAACCCTGATTCGAGGGTGGTTATTGATAGAACTGTGACTCCGGCGGCACATGCATTGGATGGGATGTTACTGCTCCCATCGGGTGCTGAAACGTATAATGTACACGCAATGACATTAAGCAAAGGAGAGGCGGTAAAAATCGGGGTTCATTATCGTATCCCCAGTGGTATGAGTGATGATCGATTCAATACTCCACTTTATAAAGAACGCGGATCTTCGTTCATAACAGATGATAATACAATAGTGAACGAAACAATAATTGTTCCTGAAGGAGCGATAGACGCTATAATTACAGTAAGTTATGTTTATTATTCGGATACCAATAAAGTTCATATTATTGTTAAAAAGGTGGCTCCATGAAGTCTCCCCCCAACCGAGTCGTCTTGAAGAAAGATTACCAACGACTCCAAGAATGGCGGGGTGGAACGTGTCCATATTGTGGAAGTGGGCATGATCATATAATGGCGTTTGAAACTTCGTCGGGCAAGATGGAATATACATGTTGTCATTGTGGAAATATGAATATATTTAGTGGTGCGATTTTGAAGAGGACAATATAGATGACTCCCATTAACACGAACAACGATATTAAAAAGGCGTCGTCATTTCTCATGATGTCGTCATTTATGGCGATGCCATTACTTTTAATAGCTGCATACAATTTCCATATGGCAAAGGTTGTGCAACATCATCCGCTGGCACAGCAGATGTTGACGTTCACGGTATTGTTGATCGGGGTATTAACCGTCATGGGTTTAATAGGATTTTTAACGTTTATGTTTTCGAAGGAGATTTCTGGTAAAATTAACAACCATTAAATATGTTCGCGTTCTATAAGAGATTACTATGATAACAAAAGAAGAGAATCTTAAAATCAGGCAGTTGATGTCTGCGATTGAAAGTATGGTAGGTGTGAATATCCCTTACAGCACGGGGGTTAAGTTGGCAGGGATATACAATGATTTGGAGACACTCTTGGGAAGAGAGGTGGTGAGTGAGGGATGAAGTGCATCGAACTGCTTCCATGCAAGAGAGAAAAACCCCAACCAACCATTCTTATCTGCCAGAAGAACGCAGTTCAGCATTCTCCGCAAGATGAGTGTATGAAGAAGGAGTGGTTTGAAGAGAAGAAGGTTATTCGATGCGAATGGTGCGGGAAGAACGAATTAAAAGAGATTGCCGAAGGATTTAAGACCGTGAATGTATATGGAGTTGATCACACAATTTGTGGGGATTGTTATGAGAGGTTAGAATGACAATGGTAAAAAAACACGGTGATTAACAAATGACATTTCATTTTAAGATTTCAAAGAAAGTATAAACACTTTGTATGAAAATTTACAGGGGGAAATATGGCACGAGGATTCGATTGTTCATGAACCGGAAATAATTGAGTGTTGATATATCTACAATACTTTTTTAAACAATTAAAACAAATACATATCTATGAAATCATCCGCAACGGAATCTGGTAACAACATCTATCTCGGAACATATTCGGTCAGAAAGATTTCCACTGCAGAATGTGGTATCCACATGCCACCCGAAGTTATTGGTACACACTTTTCAATTTACCGTAACAACACCAATGGGGTTCTCACGTTGGTTCCACAGGGGGTTAAGGACACGGTTGAGAAAGGGACGTTTTAAAGATGCCCACAAAAATCTGCACGAAGTGCGGCGTGGAGAAGGACGTTGGGGAGTTTGCGATTGCTCGTTCTAATAAAGACGGGTTACAGAGATGGTGTAGGAAATGCAGAAAGGAGCACGACGAAATTGTCCATCCGAATAGAAAACACAATAAGCATTACGATGATGAGCACGGGAAGAAGACGTGTAGGAAGTGTGGAGTCAAGAAGGATATAAGCGAATTTACCAAAAATAAAAGATCGAAAGATGGCATTTCTTTATACTGTAGAGAATGCACGATGGAATATCAAGAATCAAATCATCCAAATATGAAACACCGTGCTCCAAAAAGTAAATTACCGGGTATGAAAACATGTTCTTCGTGTAGAATAGAAAAGCCGATCGATGCGTTTTCGAAAAGCAAAAACATGTCTGATGGGTTATCCTCGTGGTGCAAGGCATGTGTAACCGAATATTATTTGAATACAACCGAGGGGAGAAGACGCATTGTCCACGAGCAGTCTGGACCGGGTTATAAAAAATGTGTTCAATGCGGAGAAGACAAACCACTTGAAGATTTTTATTATAAATCCAGTGGGTGGTTGAATACAAGTGCGAAATGTAAAGATTGTATTCGGTCGAATAGGAAAACATATCGAGAAAACAATCAAGAAAAAGTAAAGGAATCGAAAAGAATATCGTATTTAAAAGCGCATCCTCCAAAGCCCAAAGTGGAGAAAATAAAAATACAATGTGGATATTGTGGAACGGTTTTCGAGGTTACGCAGTGCAATAGTAATAGAAAATATTGTTCACACGATTGTTATGCAAAGGACCACGTTGGTGAGAAAAATGGGTTTTTTGGGAAAACACATTCTGACGAATTTAAAGAACAACAACGAATTTTATTAACGGGACACGTAGAATCAGAAGAAACGAAAAATAAAAAGCGGGTTGCTAATTTAAAAAGATATGAAGATCCA
>JBBACM010000100.1:0-4229 GCA_041657045.1 Minisyncoccota bacterium | reverse complement strand
TCTGCCATGTATGAATGCAACGAGACTGTTTTCAGCCCGGTTGTCGCATACGAATAAACCGGATTTTGTGCCGAGGATGTACTCCCATCGCCGAAGTCCCACCCCCATGCGTCCGGATACCCGGTGCTGGTATCGGTGAACTGAATTGGCGCATATTCGGCGACTGCCGTAACATTAGCCGTGAAATTAGCAGTAACTGGTCCCCACGTGCCAATAATAGCGTCTGCGCCCTGATACTGGTTAAATGTCCACCATGTCACATTCACCGGATCGTAATACCTGCAATACGGGAGACTGTAACTAAAGTTCACCCTTGATCCGGGTGCGAGGTATTTTGTGTACGTTATATTGAAATCGATCAGCGCGTTCGCAGGGCTGGTAAATCCAGAGGGGTTGCTTATATTGAACAACGCATGACCATTCGCGTTATTGATTGACGATGATATAAGAGATGCCCCGGATATATTTACCGCTGACTGGTTGATACGAATATTGCTGACCGCTACGTTTCCCGGAATCCACGTAAAATTTCCAGCAATGTATGTAGTATTCGAAGTTATATTTCTGGCTGTGACCGTACCGACATATGGCTGAGATTGATTAGATATAGCGATTGAACTTTCACCGGATTTATATTTTATCATACTTGTGGGGTTTGGATCAGTAACTGCCAATACATCCACATAATTTATAGTAGTGTTTGTGCCGCTGGCATTGGTTACTTGTAGTGTCACACTGTAATTTCCGGCACCAACAAATGTGTAGGACGGATTTTGCAGACTTGAATAATTCGCTGCTCCGAAAGTCCAGTTCCATGCAGTGATGGAAGACGCCGAAGTATCGGTGAAATCGACAGTAAGCGGCGAGGGTCCGGAAGTTGGCGAATATGTGAAATTGGCAATCGGTGGTGATCCGGGTGAAACATTCACCCACGATAATGCAGTTGAGTCCCCAAAGGGATTCGTAATTGTTTCATTGATGGACCAATTTCCAGTAGTAAGTATTGCTGTGGGGGATGCAACATTGCTCCAAAATATCTGAGTGCCGTTGCCCCCGGTAGCCGATGAATTTGTATAACTCCAATTATAATTTGTATCTGCTATATTTCCTAGCGAAGTATTTGTAAATGAGATAGAGAGTGGTGCATTGCCATGTGTTACATTTTGACTAAATGATGCCATTGGATTTGAAATCAATTCACGATCCGGGACAACTGTACCATTAATTGCGTGGTTGTAGAACACAATGTCGTCCATATAACCGGAATATATTAATCCCCATGTGCTCCCATACCCATGCGCTCCCAATGAAAATCTGGTAGGGGTACCATACATCGTTGTACCAGCATGCGTGTTTATAAGCGTACCATTCACGTACAGTGCAGTAGTCGTACCGTTGGCAATAATCGCGTAATAATTCCATTCGTTTAATGCTACATGGCCTCCTTGCGGACCGGACCCGCTAGCGTGCCCGTCATCTACTATCCAAACACCATTTAACAGATGAAAAGCTAATCCGGCAGCTGTGCTAGATGTACCAAAATCCAATATTGATTCTGTAGTCACGGAAGTATTAATCCAGCCGGTGATAGAATATGGTGCCGAAGTTATTGGATTTCCATTGGAATATTCATGTGAACTCCCATTAAAATATCCAGAACCGCCCCCGAACTTATAATTATCTGTGTTAATTGCAACTCCATAATTCGTTAACGTATATTCATTGTTGTCAATCGTTTTTGTCAAATCAGAGGTGGTATTAAATGAGATATATACCGATGGGAACGATGTATTCATTATTGTGGCGGATACTATTCCTGTAAATAATAATAATATTGTTAATGCTAAAATAATATACTTTATAATTTTCATACCCCCACCGCCAGTTTTAATTCTGTTGTTGAATTCGCATACCCTGCTTTGCTACTCCACACATCGTAAACGGTACCGTTAACCAGATTATCGAACCGGTAATATGCCGCTGCATTTGCAGTCGTTATCGCGGGTGCTGCCGAGCTGCCATTAATCCGTTCGTAAACTGTGGCTTCCGGGATGGTTGAATGATACTGAGTATCTTTGTTTACCCCTCCGATTGCCACCCCCGAATAAGTCCGGTTGTCTGCGACAAGGGTGATGTTTAATTCAATCGTATCCGCTGCCAGCGGTGTGAACAGGTTGTAATCCGTGGCGTATCCGGACAGGTTGGTTGTTACATTGATCTGCGAGCCGCTTAACCAGTTATTGCTCGAAGAGAAATATCCAGATGCGTTGCTTACCGAGATTAACGTGGAAGTTCCCTGCGTGACGTTGACTGATGCGCCCTGCAATGCCACGTTGTCTTGGTTGACGACATAGCCAGATAGGTACACATATTCGGTAACTTCCATCATATCATAATTCATTAATATCTCTGAGCCGGTGCTCTTTGATGTTGCAATTATTTCCGCATAATAAGCACCCGTCGTAAATATCGTAGAATCTAATATTTTAGATATGGATCCGCTAGGTTCTGTTATTGTTGTGTTTGTTCCCAAATACTCACCATAGAGATTCATAACGGCAATTTTGTAGGAGTATGTTGATGTATCGTAATAAGAACTTGAGATATTATAATCTATTTTGGCAGTACTCCCGGTTACATATGTATTTTTATCCCATGCGATTGATGCACCGGTTCCAATATACCATAAAGTATCCCAATCGGCTGTGTTTCCGATGCGAATTTTATATTGCCCGAATGGGGCCTTCGATTCCGTGAAATGAGTAAGGTTGAACGTAGCCGTGCCTGCATATCCGGAGATCGGAACGGATTCCCATGTACTCCCGGTAGTTATATCAACTAATTGCAACGTTGTATCTAAACTTGTGTCACTACCATAGGTTGTATTGAAATACGTAGTCCGAACAGAATCACCGTATTGATTATAAAGACCGTTTACAGTTTGTCCAAGTATATCATTTTTGATATACCATGAGTGGGGAATAGTACCAACTATGCGAGACGATGTAGTTGTTTCTTGAATAATATCATCGATTGTAATTGAAAACCCCGGGGTTTGGTAATACCCATGCACAGAATAACTATAAAGCCCATATATTGCCGGCCGTGTTGTAGTGGTTGCAACAACATAACCCGAATTTTGGACAACCCCATTCACATATAATAATATTCCACCACTGTTTGCATTTCGTTTAAACGAAAATCTCCCACCAATATTATTTACAAATATTGATGCCAAATCAATAGTATTTCCAACATAATGACCGTCGTAATCATAAAAATATAATTTCATTTCTGATGAGAATTGAGTTGGACCGGGATAGAATGATTTTAACGTAAATTCAAAATTATCTGCACTATATTTCGACAATGGATTTATTAGAACCAACGCATCACCGCCGCAATTAGCGGTGCAACTCCCAGCCCACGACTCGGAATAACCAAAATACCAATCTTCGGAAGTATTTGATTGAGAAAGGAATGGGGTTAAAGAATGCGGACTCGTGTAATACCCCCACCCGGGAATAGACGAAGAATAACTAAAATTCGTTGCACCTTGGAATGTTTCTTCCCATGCAGAAACACCTCCGATACATGCGAATAGTGCAAGTAATGTGAATAGAACCCAATACTTCATATTACTCCCCTCCTCCGTAGCATGTCCTCGTATGACTCGCCTTTTTTCTTTTGTTTTGCCATATCGCGCCGGGCTTTATTGGTAAGACGTATGGAGGAGTATTTGCGTTCGCTCATGGGAGGGTGGTTGGCATGCAAAGTATTTAAGGTGCATGCAGAAATAACCAGATGTTCAAAATCCTTTGTTTATAGCAACACGCATTCTACGCGCAAGGTCCATATCTCGGATACAGATTTTATTTATCTGCTGAATCGAGAGATCTATTTGACTATTGGCATTTGGGAATTTCACAGCGGATACTTCGGTTCCGTTGTATCTTTGTTTCATTTTATTTATACCCCCGGACTGCCGCGACAATGGCGGCAAGGACTACGGTCAGCGCAACCAGCATGATTGTTCCCACAATAGGGGTTACTGCTTTTTCGTTTTCCATGGTGTAATCATCTCTTTTGGGGATTTGGACTCGCGGGCTTGCGCTCACGTCGGGATATGGGGGCTGTATCCCCGCCCTAAAGGACGGGGTTTTAGCCAGCCCGGATCATAATTTTCCTTACAGGAATTCCCGGTGTTCGATATTCTGAGTTAATATATC
>JBBACM010000099.1:0-4281 GCA_041657045.1 Minisyncoccota bacterium | reverse complement strand
CGTTTCGAGACTACTTTCAAAGGTAGGGCTTAATCTTGGTGAAGATCGGATTGTTCAGGCAATGGAATCGCTTAAAAAAGAAGGAAAATGACCAAAAAACAGTTCATAGCGCAAATAAAATCCGCTCTCGGTATCGAGTTCATGGACAGGACTGTTGGTGCATATTTCGATCAGGCGTTTAACACCGTTACAGGTCAGTTATTTCGTAGCAATCCCAATCAGTACAGTTTTTATGCAAAAAGCTATGAAGTCGATGTAGTTCAATCAAAGCCACGATCCTATGCTTTATTCCCTGTTTCGGTTATTCAAACTACCGATACCGCAAATGGTGTAAGGCAAATTTTTACCACCGGGGATGATGACTTAAACTTCGTACCAATTCCGGGAATAGGTTTTCAGATTTATAAAAAACTTGCCGTTGGAAGGGTATCTAAGATAATCGGTTACTTGGTTAAAACTGACAGGGTAGAGTTCATGTGGAATATGCCAACGAACATAACCAAAGTACGAATGGAACTTGTAAGACCTTTTTCCGCTTATGATGATGAAGAAGAATTTCCGCTACCGGATGGAAGTGCAGACATAATTATTCAAATGGTACTTCAAATGATGAACGCTAAAGTTGACGTTAAAACAAACATTTACAAATAGTGAAAAGGATTTCCGACATAAGGATTTTTGCTAATTCTCACATGAACCTGGATGATGATTCCAGATTTTTAAAGGAGAACGAACACCGGGAGATATGGAACTCCATGATTTCAGTCGGTGAAGGTTCTATTGGAAGGCTTAACAAGCATATCGGGACTACAAACGCTTTCACATTACCAATAAATTCAGGGTTTACACTCCCGACCGGAGATTTTACTTGTATAGGGGCAGAAGAAGATACCAAAGACAATGCAATAATTTATATGCTTTGCGACACCTCTTCTTCTCATAATCATTCGATAATGCGAATGTTCATTGATAACTACCGTCTTGAATGGATATTGAAATCAGAACCATTATTAAACTTCCAACCAGATTATCTGATTATTTCCATTTGGAGACTTGGAGACTTGTTGGGATGGACGGATAACTATGAAGGAACTCCGTTTGTTGACTACAATCCACCCAGAGAGATAAACATTGTAAAAGCACTTGGATATACCAATTACTATAATCCGAATAAACTCTACAAAACAGGAGAATATGCAGGGTATAACGGAAAGGTTTACAGGTATATTTATCCAACTACCCCAACCGTTGGGATACTCCCAATTCCATCTATTTATTGGGAATTGGCAGATGTTGGGATTTATTCAGCATTGACATTGCAGATACTTGACAGGATTAAACACCCTCCCGCTTATGCACCAACGGTTACCTTTGGGACTGACACTAATTTTGATGGAAATAATTTAAGAAAACACTTATTTCAATTCTATTATCGTTATATTTATTGTGATAATGAAAAATCTGTTTTTTCACCAATAAGTTCTATTGCAGTACCAACAAATACCGAATTAACAAACGGAGATTATGCCGATTATAACGCAGATAACGTATTGTATGTAAACATCAATACAGGAACAACAGAAGTAGTTAAGATTGAAATTGCAGTAAGGGATGGCAATAACGGAATCTTTAAGATAATTAAGTGTATTTATAAATTTGATGAAAACGGGGTAAGGTTAATAAACGACTCTATCGGTTATTCTTATTCGTTTTATAATACAGAAGTCGGATTGTCAATAAATGTCGATGATGTGTCGAGAATTTTTGATGCCGTACCTCAAATTTCTGCAAATGAAAAACTTATTGAAAAGAACCGGATTATTGACGGGGATTATATTGAGGGGTATGACAATGTAATTTTAGATGTAGATTTAACACCCGGATCAGTTAACATTGATTCTTCTCAGCCAAAAAGTAATTTTAACTTTTCCGCCGACAACTATCCCCCGGTTCTTAATTTAGATTACCCTATGTACCCGAAGAGTATTTATTTTTCTTATGGGGTGTATACGGGAAATCCACCACCAGCAGGTTCTTATATTTCACCAGGTGCTTACGGGTGTGTTGTTTGTGATTTCGCAAATGTACCTATTGTAAGCGGAGAAACATACATACTCACGGTGGAGATAGAAGCGTTTTATACAAATGCGGGAGACCCTAATGTAATGCCATACCCAAGCGAAAATGTAAACGATAAAATAATCGGGACTGCGGTTGTTGTCGGGGGGGTGTTAGAGGAAATGTTAAACCAGATATGCGATCAACTCAGAAGTGATACTATAGATACGGGATTCAGTGTGATAGCATTTGTGGCCGACCCCTATTTAGGTTATACTAATAATGTTTGGGGGAACTGGACAATTCAGGGAATAAATAATGACCCATACCATCAATTAACGAAAACATCGGAACTTGGCATAGTTGTTTCGTTTTTCTCCTTAAATTCGACATATTTAACCTCTAATGTAAAGATAAATTTAAGAACCATAAAACAGTCATATAATTATCCTTCATTAAAAACGGGGTCATACCAACAATATGGTATTGTTTATTATGATCGTGCATTAAGATGCGGTGCTGTAAATGAAATAAATAAGGTTTTCATCCCATTCCAATATGGCAACAACTACCCGGAATTTAAAAGAAGTTATCTAAAGTGGGAAATAAACCATCAACCTCCAATGTTTGCAAAGTATTTCAAATTTGTTTATGCAAAAAATACTTCTATAAGTTATTGGGAGCAATGCCCGGTTGTTTCTATTGTAAATGAAGATGATTTGGATGATTATGTGGGTAATTATTTAGGGATTGAGATATTGAGTAATTTCACGGAAACTTCCGGATCGTTTGGTAATTCAAATATAAAAGCGTATGTATGGGAGAGGGGAGATAGGGTACGGTTTATGTATCAGGCTACAATTTTAGGTACTACTACCCATTATTATCCTTTTGTAGAATATCTTGATTTTGAAATATTAGGTGTTAGTTATCCTATTGACACTGGTAGTGGAGATACTTATTTAAAAGACGACCTTAATAATTATATATTTGACGAAAAAGGGAACAAGATAAAAGACCCAGCATTGACAAGGCTTATAATCCCATCTTTTAATTATCAGATGTATGAAATAAATCCTACTTATTTTAGTACAAAACAAACAATCGTTGAAATATACAGACCGTTAAAAAATGTAGAAAACCCTATATATTTTGAAACAAGCAGGGAATATGCAGTTATAAATCCTCATACCGCAACCAGGTATCATTCTGGGGGTTTAGATACAGACAGCGTATCAACATCTTGGCAAAGGAATCAAACATCTTCAAAATCCGCAAGGGGAATAATTTGGGACGGGGATTGTTATATCATGCCAAGATATATGATTAATCGCTTGTTTGGTTCTGTTTTTCTTTGCGAGAACAGTTCTTTTTCTGATTATTATGATAGTAAATCAATAAGTATAGGGAGAATACAAATCCCAATCAACAATGCCAGGAGAACCCAGTATATTTCCAATCTTCTTTATAGCGGAATGTACATTGAAAATACTCTTACAAATGAATTATCAAAAGTCAGGTCATCCGACAAGGTGGAATTGGCTGAAAAATACGGAGAGATAACCTCAATAGAGGAAGTGGGATATACTCTCAAAGTATTACAAAGGCACAAACCTACATCATTATACATAGGCAGGGAGGGATTAAAACAGGCAAGTCTTTCAGGTCAGGATGTTGTTGCTTCAAAAGATGCAGTTTTAAGTAAGGCAAGTGAATTTGAATCCGACTATGGAACTTCTCATCCAGGAAGTGTCTGCAAGTTTGAAAGACAACTTTATTTTTACGACATTTATTCGGGAGATATTTTGCGTGATGCCGGAAATGGTATTCAATCACTTTCAAAAGACTATAAAATTGATGCTTTTATCAAAGCAAAAAGCATATTATTCTTACAAAGCGGGGTCGATAATGTAAAAGTAACGAGTTGTTACGATCATAAAAACAATGTAATGTTTATGACATTCATTGACAGTATTACTCCGGGGAACTCTTTTACAATCGGATTCAGGAACTCACAACGTCAGGAAGAAGAAGGGTTTATAAGTTTTTATCAGTTTAAACCTGATTTTTATGGAGTGCTGAAACAATGCATGACCGCTTTTAAAAATGAGGTTTTATGGATTCATAATCTTGGCGATACTTGTAATTTCTATGGTACGAAATATATCGCTTCGGTAAAGATTGTCTCAAACAAAGAACCCATTACAGTAAAGAGATTTCTAA
>JBBACM010000098.1:0-4298 GCA_041657045.1 Minisyncoccota bacterium | reverse complement strand
ACTGTCCCGACGGCAAGTCATGTTTTAACCTATGCCAAAATAGTCCAGAAGAAAAGAATTCTAAGGGACTTGATTGAGGCCGGCGGAGAGATAAGTTTGATGGGATACAAAGAAGAACAAGATTCAGATGACTTATTAGATGGTGCGGAAAGAAGAATATTTAGCATCACCCAGAAGAATTTAACCCAATCATTCCTTCCCATAAAGCCGTATTTGGAAGAAGCATTTGAAAGGATAGATAGAATATCAAAACAGAAAGGAGCTTTAAGAGGAACTTCAACCGGATTTAAAGGATTAGATTCAATACTTTCAGGATTACAAAACTCTGACTTGATTATTTTAGCGGCCAGGCCTTCAATGGGTAAATCAAGCTTGGCATTGGATATTGCCAAAAATGTTGCTCTAAAAGAAAAAAAGCCAGTTGGTATATTTTCTTTGGAGATGAGTAAAGACCAATTGATTGATAGGTTGATTAGTTCTGAATCAAATATAGATTCATGGAAGATAAGGCAAGGAATGCTTTCAAGCGAAGGAGAACAGAATGATTTTGCCTGTATTCAACATGCGTTAGGAACACTTTCCGAAGCCCCTATTTTTATCGACGACGCCTCAAGTTGCAGCGTCCTTCAAATGAGGGCTATGGCGAGAAGGCTTCAAGCCAGCCACGGCTTAGGACTGATCATAGTCGATTATTTGCAGTTGATAGAACCGAGCAATAAGATAATAAATAGCGTACAACAGATTACGGAAATATCAAGGCAACTAAAAGGGCTTGCTAGAGAGTTGAATATTCCAGTACTTGCTCTTTCTCAATTATCAAGAGCGGTAGAACAGAGAACCCCGAAGATTCCGAGATTGTCAGATTTGAGGGATTCTGGGTCAATTGAGCAGGATGCAGATGTAGTTTTGTTTATTTATCGTGAAGATGTTTACCAAGAAGAATCTCCCAAAAAAGGAATGGCCGATATTATTATCGCTAAGCACAGGAACGGTCCTATCGGCAGAGTCGAATTATTCTTTGATAAACAAAGGGCCTGCTTCAGAAATATTGAATCAGGCCGTGATGCTTTCGAGGGAGATATCGGGTTTTAGTTCTTAATGTCTAAGATTTCGACTTCTGTATAGGCCTGTCTGTGGCCTTTTTTAACTTTATACCTTTTCTTTGATTTGTATTTGAAGGTCATTACTTTATCAGCTCTATCCTGTTTTAAAATTTTTCCCGTAACGGTCGCTCCTTTGATTAAAGGTTCGCCGATTACCAAATCTTTTCCGTTTTCTATCAAAAGGACATTGTCAAAAACAACATTTTTGCCTTCTTCAATGTCAAGCTTTTCAATCTTTAGTTTGTCTTTCGGAGAAACTTTATACTGTTTTCCTCCTGTTTTTATTACTGCTAACATGTTTTTCTTTAATTAATACTGTTTGTTTATATCATTTTATCGCCTGAGAGTCAATATAGTTTACGGATTAGTTTTTATTTCGTCATACCATCCATTGCCCGCAAAGGGCATCGTTTGGAGCGTAAACTTTATAGTATGCCAGCCAGTCAAAGAATTAACATCAATAGTATTTAGTATCCAATCCCCAAATGTAGATGATGGGGGGACGCCATGTAAGGTAGAATCTATATAACATTTACCACCATACCAGACATAGGAATAGAATGATATCGTGCTGACATTATCAAGATTAATATATTGCGTAATATACGGAATATTTCCACTACCTGGATATTCTAATTTTGTCGAATAAGTACCAGATTTTTTAAAAACAGAATCGGCGACAATAGTTCCATCTCCAGGAACCGATGTCCATCCAGTCATCGTTCCTGTTTCAAAGTCTCCATTAGTGACATGGTTTTCGGAAAATCCGTAATTATATTGGTATTGATATGTATAGCCATTAAATAAAGTCGATTTAATCGTGAAATCATGTCCGTCAGTTGATTGATATTTATAGTATTCACCGGATGGACCTCTTGGAATAGATGATAATGTGGGAAAATATTCAGGAATAATACTAGATTGAAGAGTTGTGCAGTTGTTTCCGATTTCACACTCTGTCGTCTGAATTGGAAAAACGTCTGGTCTTGCATGGTTAAAAAGAATGACTTTTTGCAAAGAATCTATATCTTGCTTTTTTTTAGCGTCATTAGCAGAATTAGCCGCATTATTCATGGAAATAACAATTAAGCCAGAGAGAATACCGACTATTGCAATAACCACCAATAATTCTATCAGAGTAAAAGATTTAATTTTTTTGTTCATATGTTCATATATTAAATTATAATAAATATAGGTGATGTGATTATATCCTTGCAAATACTTCGGCAATGATAAAGGCAATATATATGAATAACAGGAAAACAGCCTCTTTTTTACTAATTTTACTATCATTCTTAATAAAGAAAAAGAAGAAGAATATAGCTATAAACAGGAATATTCTTGCTATTCCAAAAGGAGAAAAATCATTTATTTCGATTGGTTTAATTAAGGCGACGATTCCTAAAACTAATGTTGCCGGAGCAACTATAGTTCCCATTAAATCTCCCAAGACCATCCATTCCATTTGTTTCCTCGCTGCACTGATAGCAAAGAATATTTCTGGAGCACAGTTACATAGGCCAACGATAAATATTCCAATTAGTACAATGGGCCAATTGAAGGTATCTGCGAAGTATTTGGCTGATCTGACGATTCCCTCGGAGGCGACAGCAAAAACAGATAGACAAAGAATAATTTTAAATATTCCCCAAAAGGACGCTTTAAAACTTTGAGTAGGCGAAGACCCGTCTTCGCAAGTTTTTGAAAACCTTTCTTTTTTAGAGAACAACCATCCGACATAAATAAAGAATAGGACGATCATTATTATTCCGTCAGCCCTTGAAAGAATTCCATCCCATATAAGGAATACGGGCAATGCGGCGGCGATAATCGTAAAAAGAAGAGTTGTATGTATGGTTTTACTTTTGGCCGGTATTCCCTCTTTGGCAAAAAAAGCAGCCAAAGCGACTGAAAGAGTTAAATCAATAACGTTTCCTCCGAGCACATCTCCGAATGATAACTGAGGAATGCCATGTAATGCCGATGATATGCCGACAAAGAGGTTAGGCAACGAACCGATAAAAGCCATAACAAGAAAAGAAACTACGAACTCTTTCCATCCTAAGAATTTAGCAATTCTAATCAAGCTTTTGACGATTATTTCTCCAGAAAAATAAAAGGCAAGGCTGGAAGCAAGGAAAACAAAGATATATAGTAAGGTAGTCATTTCTTGTAAAGATTTTTATTATTTATTATCTAATTAAAAAATAGAAACCAGTATTGCCCCTCCGACCATCATAACAATTCCGATTAGCTGTTGCCATTTCAGACTTTCTCCCAGGAACATAAAGGCGAAGATAGCTACAAAGATTAAACTCATCCTATCTATGACAACTACTTTGGTAGCGTCTCCGCTTTTTAGAGCGAAAAAGTAGAAAAGTAATGATAAAGCCCCGGCTATTCCTGACAGACCGATTAAAATCCAATCTTTAAAAATTATTGAGTCAAAAGAAAAGTTATCGAATTTTTTAAGAGAAATACTGATGGCAATTAAAAAAATGGCCATCAGTATTGAACGAATAGTGGTGGCCAAAGTTGAATCAATATTTTTTAATCCAAGTTTTCCGAAAATGGCAACCAGCGCAGCTGTCAAAGCGGAAAGTATTGAAAATAGTAACCAAGTTTGCATATTATTATTATATTACATCTAAAAAAAAATTCAATAAAAAAAGAGCCTATTTAGTGCTTTGCATACATTTTGGCTCAATTATTTCTATTGGAAGAGGAGAAGTTTCTATTACTTCTTCTTCAAAGGTTTGTTCTCCGACGAGGCATATCGTTTTAGGACGATACGCATCATTTACTGCTCCTGGTTCTGGCCCGATTCGCATAAATTCTTTCATAGGATTTTCGATGATAGTAACCATTTCCCTCCCCGGAATAAAAGAGAAGGAAGTTATTCTCGTGGGAATTTTACTATCAAGGTCAGTTATGCAGTTTGCTTCAACTCCTTCGATAATGTGAACGTGCGTGCGTGTTCTTACAAGGGTTCCTTTTACCATCTTTTTAACCATCTTTTCGTCCTCCCAACTTTTGAGTTAGGTTAAGCAAAAATACCATAAATTAGTGCTTTTGTAAAGATGCGGTCCTAACCGGATTCGAACCGGTGTTCTTAGATTGAGAATCTAATGTCCTAGGCCTCTAGACGATAGGACCAATACAAATCTTAAATAGCACGGAAACTATTTTTTGTCC
>JBBACM010000097.1:0-4360 GCA_041657045.1 Minisyncoccota bacterium | reverse complement strand
TTATCATTGCGGCAGGTATTTCCGCTGCCCATATCGATTATAATTTGACTCATTTAAATATCCCCTCATAAAATATTTTAATGACTTTAATTGGGCCTGAATGATTTATAAAACATAAAGCTATCAAGCTTCCAATAAGTCCTCCAATAATGGCAGAAACAAACCATACTATTAGTTGCAACATTTCTTCCAGTCCTTCCGATTTACATTGAAGTAAAGGCTGTTATGGTATTTGCCTTGCCAGTATTTACGGCTTGGCAAATAACAACATCGTGCGTTATATTTTCCGCAAATCTCTTCCCATATGGACAAATATGGACTACATTCGTAACATTCGCCAAAGATGTTTTCAAGGTTGAGAAAATCAAATCCTTTTTCAAGAATCAAATCTATAGCCTTTTCTGCCTCACCTAAATGTTCAGGGTGCATTATAAGTCCGATTTCTCCGAGCCGATTTTCCCACTGGATATTTGATATCTCGCCCATTCCAATTAAAGTGTCATAATCACATGTCAGTTCACTCTTGGGATACTCTTCGTGACTATGCTCAAACATTCCCCAATACCGAGCATTTACTTGACGATTGCAAACATTGTTCACGAAGAATTCTCCCTGCATTTGTGCTGTCAGCGGGAAAGGCGTCCTGAGCATTGACATATTATCGTTTCTCCAAGTGCGGACTTGTTCAATGTCGGAATACGATAACACTTTTAATTGCATTGTTTTCACTCCTTATATTTTATTTGCAGGGATTTTTATGCGTAATGTCAATTCTTTTAATGGCCCCGGTTTAAATTCCTTCAAGAAAACATTTGTGCTAATCTCAACAGGCTCTTGCTCTAGACTACATATGATTCTTGCGTGCATTCCATCAACATCTTCAAGTTTTACTGCATCAATATATTTATTTACTGTGACTTTTATTGTTGTTTTCATCTCTTCAAATTGTTCTTCTGTCATCTTTCCATCTTTTAACATAGTCATACACTCTCCTTTATCTGCTCAATTGTTAAAAATTCCGGATTTGTCCCCGAATCATAATCCGCAGTTAATTTTTCATGCAACTTTTCAGCGCATCTTAAGCCTACAACTTTATAGGGCTTTCCGAGTGCTTCACATAAGTCTATAATTCTGATGCTGGGTATTTTCGGGATGAACACTTCGCCGCCCTGCATCTTATCCAAACTATCAAGCACAAATTCAATAGCCTTATCCATTTGAAACCAGAACCGGGTCATGCGCTCATCTGTAACCGGTAGGTATTCCGTGCCTTCAGCTATGAGTTTCTTAAATATTGGCAGGACACTTCCTGCGCTTCCGGCAACATTGCCATATCTGCAGACTGAAAAGCGAATGTCATCCTTGCCTCGGTATTTATTGCCGCCTATGATAAGAGCTTCTGCCATGGCTTTAGTTGTCCCATAGGTCGTGATTGATTCAACCGCTTTGTCTGTGCTTATCAGGATAGTTTTCTGCACTTTCCGGTATAACGCAGCTTCCACGACATTATTTGTACCAATTACATTTGTCAGCAATGCTTCCTGTGGGTCATTCTCGCAGTTCTGGATATGTTTCATGGCTCCGGCGTGCAGAATTACATCAATACCATTAAAGGCCTTTTTGAGTCGTTCCAGATCCCGCACATCACCAGTGAGCCAGCAACCTTCACCTTGCATACATTCAAGATCACCGACCTTTTCCTTGAGGGCTTGTTGTTTCATGTAGTCACGGGAAAAGATGACAAGTTTCCGAGGCTTAAGATTATTCTCCTTGACATATTCGCAAAAAGCGATTCCGAAACTTCCGGAGCCACCCGTTATCAGCACTGCCTTATTTTCAATGCCCATGTTTATATGCTTAATCTTTCTTATCGTTTCCTCTCTTTTTCCCGAATCAATGCAGTTAATAATATCCTGCTTAGTTGTGCAATTTTGATGATCTATCCCCATGCATCCATCCATGGCACTGTAAATACATTTATCGGTGTATCTGCATATGTTTCCTGTCTCGGCCATATCAATACCCCCGATTCTTCATTTCGTTTTCATTTTCCTGAACCGCGCCAAGGAATTGCATTTGTGCGTCGTGGGATTCCTGCTCTTTAGCAAGATGCGCATTCCTCTGCTGTGCAAGGATGCTTTTTCTAGCAATAAGTCGCGCCCGGTCTGCTTCTTCCTCCTCGTCCTCATAGCCATAGATGTATTTGCTTTCCAGTAATAAGCTTTCTTTGGGTAATGTCCATTTTGAAGGGAAAGGAGGGTTAAAGGACTTAAATTGTCCATTGTCCATTATGCCGGTCAAGATGCCAAATTTCTTGAATGCGGCCATGATTTGACGATAGCCTTCAAAGATGCCGAGATAAAACTCGCATGAACTTTTTTGATAACCATATTCCGTACTATTATGGCTTGCAAATCCTTCTGCTATAAATGTTCTTGTCGATGTTTTCCAGCCGATGACTTCCTGTTCGCCAAGGAATTCTTTTTTTATGACTGCGACATGATTTCTTGTTCTCATTGCCCCAATTGCATCGGGATTGAATTTGTTTAAAAGTCTAGGAGGTCTTATTTTCCCTAAAAATTTTAATACTTCACATTTGCCGCCTTTTATTGTATATTTATTAGTTTTGCCGGTTTTTTCACTAATTTTATTAAACTCATAGCTTTTTGCGGTAAGAATTTGTTCCACATATTTACCCATATCATTTTCATTTTGTGCAAATCCAAGGCTTAAATGAGTTCCATTAAAATTGTTAGGTTTTTGGGATATGTTTCCTTCACCATCAAAAGCTCCTGCTAAATATCCTGCTTCTCTTGAATTGTCATATTCCCATGTTTCAAGAGGTTTAAGAATATGTGAACTTCTACTGTCTTTGAAGGCACCTTTTGGTATTAATTCTTCGGTTGTCATCCAATGATTACGATGAGCTGAACTACATAACCATTTATGTTGCGAAGAACAAACAATTATTGAACCATCTTCCATGGTTAATCTATAACAAGGCAATATAATCCTTGTTATATTGTCTACAACACATTTTCTGTATCTTCGATTTTGTCCACCACGATTTTCTTCGGTAGATTCTTCATCAAATCCAATAAGTTCCTGACCTTTTTCTATATCCTTTGCTTGTACCCATATTAAATCAGTGGTCAATACTTTTGTTTCGGGTGCGATACAGTGGCTCATGTCAACGCCCCAGACTCCAACCTCATCAACTTCACGCTCTCCCATGATAATTTCATAAGCCAAAAGTGCAAGCATTTCACTGATTGAATTGGACAAGTATGGATGTCTCTCGTTATCCCTGCCAATCGAAAACCATTCGCAAATTTCCTTTAGCGGATAAGCGATTGACGTCGGTATTTCATCGTAATGTCGCGTCATGTATACCGGTATCTTAAGTTGTTTCAGGAATTCAACGTGTTCCTTTCCGCCGCCTTTACCTTCGCCGAAAACGCTGTTCTTTGAATGAATCTGAAACCATCTGGTTATACGGTCATTCCATTTGATAACCTTGTGCAGCCCATTAAGCCCCCATATCTCCCATGTAGGGTCATCCCATGGAGCAAGTTTCCAGGATGTTTCAGCAAAGCCCACTATTGCAACTTTGCGGGCGGTAAATGGTTTTGGCGTTTCCGTTTCTATATGGATTTTTGCAGGCCCATCAATTACAATTTCCTGATTGCTGAGTTCATTGACTTCTGTAAACGTTGACATATTAACCCTCCTGAATTATTTTATTTCAATAACATCCTCATTTTTGGTATTGAGAATATAGAACGGTCGTTTTATACCCCTACCGTGCATTTCTGCGGCTTCTAATGCTGCACTAATTCTTTCAACGGTCGGCTTTTCTCTTGTCTGGGAAAGCACACCAAAAGCAAAATCTATTCCGGAGCCATCGGCAAAATAGTCATCCTGAGATTCCATTACCTGACCATTGGATTCAATCCAATATAATTGATTTTTATAAGCGAGCAGCAAGGAACCACTAAGGCAGGTCATGAAGTCAACGGTCGTAATATCGTTATACTTCTTCGCCAACTCGAATATTTTCGGAACTGTATATTTTACTATGGAATCGAAGTCAACCTCATTTTTCAGATGTTTAACCTCTTCAATTAAGTCTTCCTCAATGGATAGCCAATTCTGAATTTTAACCATCCCTGTAATGGCCATGATACAGTTTTTATTGTCCTTTGCTTTGAAAACTTTTCTGTTTTTCAACAAAAACTGGTCATGCCAGGATGAACCTAGCGAATCAGCTCCAACATAAACACAATCATCATTTCTATCCAATATGCCTACAATACAAGTCATTTTAACCCTCCAATAATTCAGATTTTGTAGTGTTTCC
>JBBACM010000096.1:0-4384 GCA_041657045.1 Minisyncoccota bacterium | reverse complement strand
TCTATGCCTGTTGAGTCCCAAGCTGGTCCAATCCGTAAGGTTGGTAAGGCTGTGGCTGCCGTTGGGCGAACTGTAGTGAAGGTAATTCCTGGGCATAAATCTCGGCAAGCTAAAAGAAACGCAGCCGTTCACTATACCAATTGAGGAGATTTAGCTATGACCTACGGTAAGTTTGTTGAGAAGTGTGAAGGTGTAATCCTCACCATGAACGCCTTAGTGGAGCAGGCCAAGCGTGGAACTCTCGATAGCGAGATGGTGTTTGATAAGGAAGCTGCTCCCATCATTGCTGGCAATTTACGAGATTTGGCTAGCACGATTGAGTCTTCAACTGGTGATAAGCCTCTAGCTTAACAAGGGCAACTGCAATGAACATAGACGGCCTCCCCGTAATTCAACTATCTGATTTGTTGCCTGGCGATGTACTGCTGTATGACATTCCAGGTACGTTTCAGCAGATCGTTACGGCATTCGACGGTATGGGCGTAAACCATGCTGCCCTATACCTAGGCGATGGGATGGTTGGGGAGGCCGTCATAGAGGGAGTATCGAAGAACCCCTGGAATACAGGCAGTTGGCGTTCACCAAAAGCTATCGCGCGCAGGCACCTACAGTTTACCCCAGCCGTACTAGCCAAAGCCAAAGCCTTAACAGAAGAATTGCGTGATTATGCCGTTGGTCAGTTGTTTTTGTGCGCTGGTATTTGCCTGATTCGCCAATCTGGTGCTACCGATCCTTTCGTCAAGGGCATGTACCAATACGTGATGGACTTGGCTGACAGTTTCTTACAGTCGCTACAGGACAGCAAAAAGAAGCCCTTGATCTGTAGTGAGTACGTGTATCGCAGCTATACGGAAGCTGTACCGCCAGTTGAATTGAAGGTTGATCTATTCCGTGGTGCCAAACTAAGTCAAGCTGAGAAAGATGCAATCTTGGCTAAGCTAGCTAAACTCTCTGCAAGCTTTGTATCACCTGGAGACTTACTGCTGACTCCAAGTATGGTTACCCTTGGGGTGATTGATGTCTACTAACCACGGAGAAAATGCCTTGACCAGAAGACCGAAAGAAGAAATTACGGTAAACCACGATGGACCTGTATTAACCCGCGACTGCTTGGAGCGACGCAAAACCATGGTTGAAAGAATCAACTCAGTCAAGACCCGCATTGCCATCGTTATGTGGATGGTAGGTATCTCTCTAACGGTTGGCGGGGCAGCCATTGCCTATGCCATCAGCGAAGTCAAAACTGCGAATTCTTCTGCGGATGACCTTCGAGTGAAGTTACACTCAATCATTGCCAGCAACTTGGAATTCAAAGAGCGGGTAGTCAAGGCTATGGATGAAGTGCGCAATGAGACCAGGGCTGGCGATATTCGTATCAACAATTCCATTCAAGAGCTACAGTCGGGCCAGCAACGCATCCTAGAGATTATGATCAAGCCCGGTAAAGCTGGTCGTGACGAAAAAGCAGACAAGGTTTCTTAACTCGCAGTAGCCAGCCTTGCTAGAACACCATGTCGATTACCATCTACGCTGAAGCTGACACGTATCTACAGGAGAATACCCCGACAACTAACTACGGGCTAGGAACTAACCTAAATGTAGGAAATATTCAAGGTGCCCCAAACGCCGATGAGGGCGCTCATACCCTAATTAGGTTTGATACTGATAGTCTAACGCCGAACAAATTCATTCAGTGTGTGCTTAGGCTGAACATCAGCGGCATCTCCTTGATTGATGCTGAGGTGATCGAAAACTATATTGATGTTTATGCATTACTGGTAGCTTTTGACGAGACAACAGCCACTTGGAATAAGAGAAATGCAACAACAAATTGGAATCAACCAGGTGCTTCTTCGGCAGGGGTTGATTACGATGCCAATCTGTTAGGTTCCATTCCGTTTCCCTCTCTTCCACTGGACCCCTACTACGAAATTGACTTAGGTACGATTCGCCAGGAACGAATAGCCAATGGGCTACTGATAAAACCCAGGTATCCACTAACCTACGCTGATGAAAGCACACACAGACAGTTAATCTTCTTTGACTCCATAGACTACACGGTTGGTACTGGGACCAACAACAGCGACCCTCAACTGATAGTTACCTATGGCAGTGACTATAGCTTAATTGCCGTTATCAACTCTACCAAGAGATTCAGACAAGTAGAAGGCGGATGGATTATGGGCAACGTGCTTAGACAGAGTACAGCCGTCACTTTACAGATAGGCCCCTTCTTAGACACGACAGATGGTTTCTCTTTAGAGGCTGGGCTAACGATCTCCCAAGGTGATGTGAAGCTATCTAAGGCAGGTGGAGTTCAGGCCCAAAAGAACGAAGCAAGTGCCGCTTCTTACGATGCCAATGGTTTCTATCAAGTTGCTCTCGATGCAACAGACACAAACACAGTTGGGCAGCTTGATGTTTCCGTTGTAGAAACGGGTGCTTTGCCTGTTTGCCATTCCTACACAGTTGTTCCACAACAGGTCTACGATTCTATTATTGCTGGTACTGACGCTTTAGACACCAGTGCCATACAGCTTGTTGGTGATGCAGACGCTGCCGCTGCCTTAAAGAACTTCTGGAAGTTAGGTGTCACAGCTAACAGTGTTCACAACCCTAGCGCTACAGCCACCGATACAACCTTTGAAACCCACTTGACGTTCACAGAAGACAACATCTTTGCCGGGGCTTCAATAGTCTTTATCACTGGGGCAAATGCTGGACTGTGGCGCAGAATCGTTTCCTCTACCTATACAGACCATGCTCTTGTGGTTAGCCCGGCATTGCTAGAGGTCCCTGCTGATAATGACACTTTCCAAATAGCCGGCAGAACCTAATCTAACGTCAAAGACCTAACACTAAAGAAAGTCAACTAACAATCTGATATGGCTTCCGCAATCGTTTACAAAATCACGATCAAGAAGACGCAGGTATCTGCTGACCTTAAGGGCGTACCCGTACGCATCGTATTACGTGATGACGCCATTGTTGGTGCTGTATGCCGTAGCGATGGCTTCGACGTGATTTTCAAAACTGCCGCTGGAGTTGATTTAGGTTGTCAACGTAGGTCGTTTGCTGTTGCTAGTAGCGAAGCAACTGGTGTATTCATTGTCTTCTGCAACCTTAGCTCTACAGTAGACACGATCATCTACTTGTGGGCTGGAGACGCTAGTGCTTCTGATACTTCCTCAGAAGGTTGGGACGCTAACACACTAGGTTTGCTTACCCTACACGAAACCCCAACAGGCACTGAAGGAGATTTCAAGGATTGGACTAGCAACAACAACGACTCTACTAACACGAGCTATCAACCCACTCACACCGTAGGCAAGCTAGACGGAGTCGCTAGGTTTTCTGGGTCATATCAGTATGTAGAAATTGGTACTGGGCTGGCTGTAGGCGGAACTGCCTTAACAATTGAGGGTTGGTTCAGCGTCAGTGCCTACGTTACTGACAAGGCTTTCTTGTGCCAACGTCAAGAGCGATGGCAGTTAATCTGTCCAGACTATGATGGACACATCCAGTTCTGTTTATGGTCAAGTGGCTCACAATACAACTATACGCCAACTGAAGTTTGGCCCCTAGATGAGTGGTTCCATTTAGTTTTGACTTACGATGGGCAACACGTCATCTTCTACAAAGATGGGGACGTATTCCAATCTTTCGACTGCACTTATTCGATAGACACAGACACAGTAACAACCCGCATAGGCGCTGACTTGTGGTCAGGATTCTATAGTGGTAAGCAGACGGAGATTGGCATTCATAACACGGCTAGAAGTGCAGCTTGGGTTCATTGGCGTTACCACAATACGGTGGTTGATAATGGGCAATTGACTTTGGAGGTTCCTGCGGTTGCTGGTGGGGGTGGTGGCAGTGGTTCTCTCGTTGGCGGAGGGTTAGTCTCGTGAATAACTACCTTGGTGACTTTCCGCTAAGCGCTACTATCTACCTGATGTTTAACACACATCAAGCGGATGGTACACCCGCAACGCTAGACGGCACACCCACTATTTCTGTTTACAAGGATGGTGGTGCTAACGAAGACAATTCTGGCGTTACACTAATCACTGATTTTGATACGGGTACTGGGTCTCCCCCTTTGGTTGGCTTGCATTGCGTAACTATTGACACCTCAACAGATGCAACCTTCTACTCCGCTGGATCAGACTTTACGGTGGTTATTACCAGTGGAACAGTAGACAGCATCTCTGTCGCTCTTACGGTAGTTGGTTCCTTCTCTATCAATAATCGTACTGCATTGCGTCCAACGATTGCTGGACGTGAACTGTATGTCGATGTTAACGGGCATGTGCTAGAGGAAGATGATGGGATTACGGCTGTTGGCACGGTGGGCACGGTAACGGGCAATGGTGAATTCACG
>JBBACM010000095.1:0-4395 GCA_041657045.1 Minisyncoccota bacterium | reverse complement strand
TTCTTCCATATTCTCAAATGCTATTGAATCAGCCTCTACATAAGAACCTTTTGGAGTTTTGTATATATGATAGTAACCAGATTTTATAAGGGCATACTTCCTATAAACATCAAAAGGCATTTCTACAGTCTTACTGTTAAGCACCCCTGTCTTTATTAGAGCCATAAACTTTTTAAGAAACAAATAATTTCTAGCTTTGTGTATTTCCACCCAATAATCTTCGCCAAGTTTTAATTTTTTCTTTTCGTCTATATCAGATGAAAATTTTGGTATCAACCCTTGAACGGTATTTGTTAAAAGCATTTTCATTTTAGTAGTTCTGGATAATCCTCTAACCAATCTCTCATAACTTTTTGTATTTCCTCACTAACTTTTCCGGCGGGGATTAAATCAATTAACGTCTTGAATCTTGACTCTGGATTTTTGTAGGCATTTATAAAACAGATAAAAAATGCTTTCTGGAAATATCGGTCGTTGACTATATCATAGTCAACGATTTTACGTTCAATAAGTTCTATCACCTTTGAATCTGTTAATTCACATACTATATCGTGAGTTGTAATGTCCTCTAATAATTCGCTGTTCATTTTTTATTCTCCGATTTTATTCTTAAATATTTCTGTTTCTCAATTTCAAATACTCTCTTGTTCACCCGCATTTTTTCATTATCTACTATTATCAAGTAAACCGGTTTCCCTCGGCGAGTTAGTTCTTCAAACTTTATTTCCGGTTTGGTGCGTTTATTCTTATTCAATCTATGTCCCCAATTGCGGCATTAAATTCTTCGTGTGCTGTTTTTGCATTTTATGAAATGTATGCAATTCAGAAACAGCATGTCTTGTTTGAGTATTCTTTTTTGATAGCGATTCAACTAATTGATAACCAAATTTCCCGCTATCAATTAGATAACCCTCAAGTTGCAATTGCCTTTTATACCTTCTTAAACTTCTTTCATTGATGTTTAATTCCTTACAAATTTCTTTTGCGTGGATTCGATTACCGCTTTTCAGTAACAATAATATTCGTTCTTTCATTGTTCCCTCGTTTGATTATTGATCGATCAGAAATCTTTATTTCGCTTTTCAACCCTTAACTCAATTTCTACAATATCTTTAATAGTTAAACTCCCCTTTTTCTCATTTACTGCTTCGTAAATTGTTATTAACTTATCTACGTCCACATCTTTCAAGCCTATGTGGATTAAAGACAACGCAATTCTCATATAACTAATTTTTTCTTTTTGTGTCATTTTGTTTTTTCCTTTTCGATAAAATCCTCCATTTCTTTCTTTGTCTTGAAAAAATGAATCCCGTCTTTTGTCTCAATCCCATAAGGGGCAGTTATAACTAGATAAGCAAATATTATTATGCTTATAGTTAATACTCCGATTACTATGTAAAACCCAACATCTGTCATAATGCCTCCACTAATAAATAGATTGCTAAAATAATTGTCATTACGAAATACAGTCTCAAGAAAGTGTTCATTTATTTGTCATCTCTTTTTTGCTTTGAATAAAGAATGTTTGCTATTCTAACCAAAAGTTTGATTAGTCTAGGGTGATTGTTTATTGCCATACTGATGGCGGGGATGCTGGGCTTCCTCCTCAGACTCTTTCTTATGCTTTCAAGGGCTATCCCGTTTAACCCAAGATAAGCCTTTCTTTCACGAGGTGTTAAGTTTAAGAAACCAGTTTCATCTTTTAATTTCATTCTGTCGCTCAATAAATTAAACATCGTTGAATTATTTTACTTGCAACATAACAAATTAAAATAACCGTGTCAAGTAAAAAATAAAAATAATTTCTCTTGACATTAAAAGCCGGTTATGTTACATTGAGAATGTTGATAAAATGAATTGAGGTAGGAAATGATAACAGTAGACGAAAAAAAGTTAGAAGATTTACTTGGATTTGAACTGCATACATCAACATTAAAATTGATTATGACAAAACTTGTAGAATGCAAAGAAGAAAGCGTTCCGGCTGAAACAATGAGTGATATTTATAAAGTTTGCAACAAAAGAAAAACAACGCGAGAAGGGCACATAGACCCATTGTGTGAATGTGAGAATCTAAACAAAATGTCAAACGTAATATCTCAAGCAATTATTGGTTATTACAAAAGCAAAGAAGCCCAAGAGTGGGTAAATGCTTCTTTGGGTGATGCAAGTTTGACCGAGACGGAGCGGGGTCAAATGGAAACGCAAGTTAACCCGCTTATTTGGTGGGAAATAATACCAAAAGATTTAACCGATTTAACCGATTTAACCGGCAATTGTGTTGGCAGATACTTAACAAAAGAAGACGCTGAATTTAATCTGAACCACTTCTTTGGAAATATAGAAGATTTTAGAATTGTAAAAGTAATAGCGGGCTAACGGATGGAAACTTAACCACCAATGGTGGAAATACACAATAAATTTAAGGAGAAAGGTTCGGAATGAAGTTGACTAAGGAAATGAAATTATATTTTGCGGAGATTGGGCGAAAAGGCGGAAAGAAAAGCAAACGGAGCATTTCACCAGAGCAACAGAAGTCAATGCAGAAAGCTCGAAGAAAGAAAAAGAGAGGATAAAACATCATGAACGAGAAAAAAATTAGACCGAAACCATCTCGTTATTACATTATGAATAATAATCGACTAATATACATGACGAGCGGTCGCACTAACATGATGGTCGAATATAAGAGGGGGGGAACAAAGTTAAAAATATTTTTGCGGATAACGGAGTTACGCATAACGGGTTTACGGTAATAGAACTAAAAACTAAAAAGGAGTTACAATGAAAACTTTATTGATTGACGGTTTTGGCAACATAACTAAAGAAGGATTAACAATACATTTTAACCAAAAATTTCCATTGAACGGAGGATTAGCAACCGACGAATGGTATGTAAGTTGGGATAAAATAGGTAAGGCATTATGCGGAAATGAATATTGTGAAGAAACAGAGGTTGCGAAATTGAGGGAACTAAGGAAAATAAATCCCGTTGAACCGCTTGTTATGCCGTGAAGGAGCGACATGAGAAAACTAAATGATTTATTAAACAGCTACTTGAATTTTAACATGTGGCAGCAAAGCATAGTGTTGGCATATCGTGGGTCAATCGCACATGGAACTTATGTGCCAAATAGTAACTCAACATCTATTGACGATAAAGATATTTTGGGAATTGCAATGCCAACACGACAGTATTTTTTCGGCTTAAAGAGCTTCGAGCAATTTGAAAAATTTGAAGGCGAATGGGATGTTTTAATTTATGATTTTCGGAAAGCGGTTCGATTGCTGATGAAATCAAACCCTAACATTTTACAAATTTTATGGACACCCGATAAATATATTTTGAAGCAAACCGACATTTACCAAAAGCTAAGGGAGAACCGACATTTGTTTGTGCATAAGGGAATTTATAAAACATTTTGCGGATACTCATTCGGGCAACTTCATAAAATGGAAAACATGGCTTACAATGGATACATGGGGCAAAAACGAAAGGGCTTGGTAGATAAATTTGGTTATGACACTAAAAATGCACAACACCTAATTAGATTATTGAGACAAGGTATTGAGTTTTTGCAAACAGGCGAATTGATAGTTGAGAGACCGGACGCTGGAGAACTGAAACAAATAAAAGCTGGCGAATGGACTGTTGATAAAGTTAAAAGAGAAGCGGACAAACTATTCAAACAAATGGAAGACGCTTTCCGAAAATCAACTTTGCCAGATGGTTGTGAAGCCGAAAAAATACATAGGTTGGTGATGGAACTGAACTATGATTATTATACAACAAAACAAGCGACTGAGTCGGCATAGCAGTGTGGCAAATAAGCGGAGAACGGACATGATAATACTAAATTCAGAACAACAACAAAATTTATTTAACTACTTTAAGCAAGAACACGATATAATGTTACTTGATAGTGATTTTAGAGAAATTGAAAATATTATACTTGGTGGACGGTTTAGAAAAAGAACTAATTGGAAAACAATAAAAGTTCTTCCGCTTGATTTGCTTGTTAGGCAGATTTTTGCGGAAGTGAAGGAGAAAATAAAAATGATACGAATTAGAATTGACGAACAAACAGTAATAATACTTGGCTATGATGAATGCCAAATTAATGATGGAGTTGCGCCCAACAAAGTATTATCAAGTGGAGTTATTAATAAAGATTATAAAGACAGCAATGAACACGAACCAATTTGTTATGTGGTGATAACTGATTTTATAAATTTGTTAAAAGAAGACGTGCCCACTGATGGCAAATGGAATGTTAGCAAAAATTCTGCTTAACGGCATCTTCGACTCACCCGCCGGTATTATCGGTCGGGTGCAGTCGGTGGTTCGACGGCGCGCAAGCGACGAAGAACCCAAGATGCCATTCGACGGACGAT
>JBBACM010000094.1:0-4414 GCA_041657045.1 Minisyncoccota bacterium | reverse complement strand
TATCGCCAAACGACCAGAAAACAGGTTCTTTATAAGGGGGTTAAGGTATATAAGTTCGAGGCGTTTTCCACCCTTTACGACAGGTACTTAAAAGGGAACAGTATAAAAGAAATCGACTTAGTTCTGTCGGGAATGTCCCACGACTTCACCATTATACCAAAGTAGGATCGGCTATTTTCCTTATTGATAGTGGGATATAATAGCCACATTCTATAAAGTGCTTTACGCAAAGTTCAAACGTGACCTTGTTTTGAGAAACGTACATCTGTGATAATAAAGTATCGACACTGTGTTTTACTGTTGCGTGGTTCTTTCCAAATGGCAGTCCAATTCTTTCCTGAGAAAGATTTGTTAATAATCTTGCGAAAAGGAATAAAAACTTCCGTGCGTGGATAAATTCAGTCTTTCTGGAATTTCTGTTTTCGTAAAATTCACTCTTTGATCCCTTATAAACTATCGGTAAAATAACACCTTCAACTTCTTTAAAAGTAATAATCTTGCTTGGGATCGCCTTTTGAATCCTCATCTGGGCATTTCTTAACTCATCGAAGTTGGTAAATGATTTTTCTTCAATCATTTTTTCGATCTTGTCAATTATAAGGTTCAGGTCGGATATTACTTCTGATTCGTTCATGGGAATTGTTTCTTTAGAATTCAAATTGAGTTATTTTATACATTTTCCTCTTTTATCCAATCAATAAATAAACCACCTCACCGCAAGTGGAGAGGCTATCAATCGTACCAAAGTGGAATTGAAACAGTTTAAGACAATACCGGTCTTCCGTTACCTCCTCAATCGGAGTTAATCCGGTTAGGTGCGTTATCGCCTTCAATATTCGATCTTCCATGTGTTTTTATTTTTCCTCCTTCATTATTAGTTCTTCGCTGGTTAAAGCAAAGTAAAGATTTTGAAGCTGATGGACGTAAAAAATATCACATAAATAGCTGTTATATACATATACTTTATATTTTCCATCTCTTAATAATATCTCAAATTCAAATTTTCTGGTATCAATAGAATACCACCCCGAATTTGCGGGATTAAGCCCAAATTTCAATAACCATTCTTCAGTTAATGGGATTGGTGAATGTTCTTTTGAATAGAATTCCGACCTCTCCATTTTATCAATATCTTCGCCATCAATAGGGCAAATTAAACCAGATTCCTCCGGGTCTCCGTTCCAGATGACTAAATTACCAATTCTTAATTCTTTTGCGTTCATTTTTCCTCCTTGTTTTTTAGTTCAGGATAATAATCTCTTAAATTTTTCTTGTACCAAATATTCGGATGATTGATTGATTTGACCCATTCTAAGGGGGGTATCTTTGCGCCCGGTGTACTGTCGGCTCCGACAATGATAAGATCAAAATGCACCAATGGAAATCCCGTGAAATCGGATAATATGGGCTCAATGCTTGCATACTTTTTATTCGGTAAAGCATCCATGTATGCCGATCTCATATACATAGATTTTTTTTCAATTGTTGTACCGAGCCAGGAATTTTCAGGCCAATCATACTGTATATAAAACTCCGGCTTCTTTGTCAAAAACATGAAAGTATGTTGAGGGCAATTTTTTACCGTTTCGATAATGTGATGAATCCATGTTTTAGAAACACCTTCACTAAAAATATCGCACATTGACCCTACGAATATCGTTGCAGGTTTCTTTATTTTCATCGGTTCATATATGCGCTCCGGGAAGAAAACCGGCTTTGTGAAGTCAGGAATCATCTTAAACCGATCATTGATCTTTCTGGCATAACAATAAGGACAGCCATGACTACAGCCGACCACGGGATTCCAGGAAAATCCTAATCCAGGCCAATCGATGTTTGTTTTGTTAAGAGACATTTTTTACCTCATTGATTTTAAAAGTAGTACATCGTACCCAGGGATTTAATTCGTGCGCTCCCTTGCCATGAATACTATCCCATAACGACATGAAGGCCGAGTAAAACACACCTTCGGGATGACCTGTTGCTAAATCAGGACGTACACCTTCCTTTATTACATCCTCATCTGAAATACTTTTCAATAGTTCTGCTTTAATATCCGTTATTTCAAGCAAAATCCGACAGGCAGAGCGGGGCATAAAGATTGAAGGTTTCCATTTATCTATCATGTAAAACGGTTTTCCATCGGCTTTATAGACATAACCGGTATCCCATTTTTCCTGTGGGCAATCTTTTAATTCAGGATGATCTTCCGTATCGTAAGACATTGCAAATGTTTCTCTCACCCAAAGTACGTCTCCGACTTCCCATTTTGGGAATAATCGCTGAATTGTCCCTCCACCTAAAGACGAGGTATATTTCAGTCCAAAGGGATAATTATCATACACTTTTTCCCCAGTGAAGTCCTTTGGGAATTTAATGATCCTTCTGGTCATTGATTTTTTTCTGGCCAGAATAGCTTGTACCATTTTTGTCGAAAATAATATAGGATGTTCTTTCATTTCGTTGCGTTTAAAAACTGTTTAACCCATTCCCCGGCTTCTGCAGGATGAGTAATGTAATATGACAGATAACTTATAAGGAATAACCCTACTAAGGCTATAAGGTCTAAAAACAACCAATAGAGGGTTGTGAACAACCTCGCCGCAGAACAGCGAGGCATCAAAACTAAGAAGTTATGAATTTTTCTTCCTTCATCGTCCCAACTAATGTCGGAAACTCCAGAAGCTCACCGGGGCGTTCCACCCCTGAATATTTTAATAAACCCCAATCCAGAATATTACAAGCAGCATTTATGTCACGTAGAACAATATTACCACACTTAGGGCAACGCCATGTCCTGTCTGTAAGGGTTAATTCCTTGTTGATATATCCACATTTATTATGCATTTTACTACTGGGATCGAATCGGCCTATTTCAATTATGTTTTTTCCTCTCCATTCCGATTTGTATTTAAGAAATGTAACAAACTTTCCCCATCCGGAATCATTTATAGATAATGCAAGACTGTGGTTTTTAACCATATTTTTAACGGACAAATCTTCAATGCAAATAATATCATATTGCTTGGTTATCGCATCGGATACTTTATGCAGAAAATCATTTCTCTGGTTGGTTATTTTTTCATATAATTTCGCTATTCGTTTATTTGTTTTTTTACGATTATTACTCCCCTTAATCTTATGTGAAACCATGCGACTTAACACCTTCAATCGCTTCAATGAGTTTCGTAAATGTTTTGGATTTTCAAATACTGTGCCATCGGAAAGTACGGCAAATGTCTTTAACCCCAAATCAATACCTACTGCCGTGGTACTGTCAATTGGAATTTTACTTGGTTGTGTATTTCTTGTTTCGCAAAGAATTGAAGCAAAATATTTTCCTGTTGGAGTTTTGCTGATTGTTGCACTTTTGATTACACCTACTATTGGACGATGGAGTATAATTCTTATTCCATCTTTGAATTTCGGAATATATAAATGGTTATTTTCAATAGTTACACGTTGTGGACAGTGGAATGACTGTTTATTGGATTTCTTTTTAAAGTTTGGGAACATTGTCCGACCTTTAAAGAAATTACCATATGCTGTATCTAAATTCATTAGTGCAAATTGCAAAGACTGGCTATTAACATCCCGGAGCCAAGTACAATCTTCTTTTAAATCTTTTAGTTGTACTTGTAAATCATATCTTGACAAATTTATTTTATGTACAGAATACGCATTTGTTTTAGTTTCAAGGGCTAAATTATATATCAATCTGACACAACCAAAATGCTTATCGAGCAATTGTTTTTGTGGTTCCGACGGATACAATCTATATTTGAAAACTTTAAACATTTCGCAAATATACAATTTTTTTAACCAAATAACAAATTATAGTTAAACATACAACCCAAGGGGCGGGGAATTAAACCTTAATTTGGATTAAATTGCCTCCCGGTTACTTTATAGATGACACTATTTTCGTTGTGTTCGGTATGTTCGACAATATCTCCGACATCAATAGGAACCATGTAATTAACCGAAAACAGTTTTTTATTTTTAAATGCAAATATTGTTCTCATTGTTTTTCTCCTTTCAATTCTTTTTTAAATTCCTTTTTAGTCATATGTATATCGTATTTTTTATACTCCTTGTCGAATTTTCCGTACTTATTAATCAAATCTTCGTGTCCCAGACAAGCAACCGCACGAAATACATCATAAAGTTCAATATAGATTACAACATCGCCAGGTTTAATGACCTTGTTACAAATCAGGCATCTTTGGTTGAACCGTCCACATTTGTTACATTTTACACAAATTTCACCGTAAGTCAGTTCTGGTGATTTGCAGTTCTTTACAGGCGCAAAATCTATCATTTCATTCTCCTTTCATGTTTATTACAGGTGATAAACGATTAGTCATAGTTTGCCAAATAGAACCATCATATTCTACAAGTGCAAACATTTCAG
>JBBACM010000093.1:0-4453 GCA_041657045.1 Minisyncoccota bacterium | reverse complement strand
CTTGAGGGAACAACGGATGCGCTGAATCATTTGGGGATTCGAAAGGAGAAATAAAGTGAGTATTATCCGAGAATATGGAAAATACATTTCTGTCTGTGACGTATGTTTCGAACAATTACCGGCAAAAGATAGTTACCAAGAGGCTATCAAGACGCAAAAAGATGCAGGTTGGAAGAATGTTATAATAGATGACGAGTGGAATTCAGCGTGTCCGGACTGTATCGAAACAGATTACAGAGGAGAAGGATAATATGAGCATCATCTACACAAACGAAGATTGCATGATCGGCATGAGCAGATATCCCGACAAGTATTTTGATTTGGCTATTGTTGATCCACCGTATGGGATAGGGTGCATGTCTATGAATTACACGACAAGCGGATCTGTGAGATTCCACGGTTATTCAGCGGCAAGAAGAAAAGATTATCGCAAACAAGGCGAGTGGGACGTTGCACCACATGAAGAGTACTTTACAGAGCTTCAGCGCATTTCAACAATACAAATAATCTGGGGCGGCAATTACTTTGCAGATATGTTGCCGCCAAGTAAATCATTTGTGGTTTGGGACAAGCGTTGTACCGACTCTATGGTTAATGATTTTTCAGATTGTGAGTATGCGTGGACAAATACGGGCGTTGCCAGAATGTTTCGCTATGTATGGAATGGAATGATTCAGGGCGATATGAAAAACAAGGAATCGCGTTTTCATCCGACGCAGAAACCCGTTGCCCTTTACAAATGGCTCTTGAAGAACTATGCCAAGCCAAACGACAAGATACTCGATACTCATGCCGGTTCAGCATCATCACTTATTGCTTGTTACGACATGGGGTTTGATGCAGTTGGTTTTGAACTCGACAAGGACTATTACAAGAAATCAAAACAGAGATTAGAAGATTTTATGCGACAACCAAAACTTGATGAAACGAAGCCACATGAATATATTCAACAGGAACTGTAAATTAAGTATTATTTATCAGAATTGAAACAGTTGCCGGAAAAGAATATACTGTAATAGAATAAAGGAGAGATATCATGACACCGAAACTTACGGTTCGACAAGCTGCGTTTGTCAGGGAATATCTGATTGACCTGAACGCTACACAGGCTGCAATACGCGCAGGGTATAGCAAGAAGGGCGCAAATGTTACCGCTTGTCAGCTATTAGCAAATCCTAACTTGCAAGGCGCGTTGACAAAAGCACTTGCAAAGCGTGAGGCAAAGACAGAGATCACAGCTGATCGAGTGTTACAAGAACTTGCTTTGATTGCATTTTCTGATATCACGGATTATGCGGATATTTCGATCACACCATCAAAAGAGATTCCAGGCGCATACGAACGGAGCATAGTTATTCGCAATACATCTAATATGGACAAGAACAAAGTGAGGGCGATATCTACAGTCGAGGAAACGCAATCCGGAATCAAAATCAAGCTGAACGATAAAGTAAAGGCGCTTGAGTTGGTCGCGAAGCATTTGGGAATGTTTACAGAAAAACTTGAACTCACCGGCAAAGATGGAGCCGCCATTGAAATGAATTACGATCTTTCTCGATTACCGAAGAAGGAGCTTGATGAGCTTGAAAGAATTGCCAATAAAGCTGCAAGAGATCAAGAATGAGCAAGCCAGGCGATCATTCAGAAGGTTTGTGTTAGAGACAAAGCCAAACTATGATGAAAGCTGGCATCATACATTAATCATGGAAAAATTGGAAAACTGGGCCTTTGGTGATTGTAACCGGCTTATTCTTGATGCACCGCCAAGACACGGAAAAAGCGAGCTTGCTTCCAGGAGGTTGCCGGCTTATATTTTTGGGCGTAATCCGAATGCGGCTATTATAGCAGCTTCTTACGGATCAGACTTAGCGCGAAGAATGAACAGGGATGTTCAACGGATTATAGACAGCAAAAAATATAAAGAAATATTCCCGGATAGCACCCTTTGGGGAAAGAACGCTCGTGCTGATGCAAGCGGTTCATATATGCGAAATACTGATATTTTTGAAATCGTTAATCACAATGGAGTTTATATATCTTCTGGAGTAGGCGGTGCTATTACCGGAATGGGCTTTGATTATGGAATCTTGGATGATCCATATAAGAACAGGCAGGATGCAAGCAGCGCGGTTGTCCGGCAATCAATCTGGGATTGGTTCGTATCAACTTTTTACACTCGCAAAGAGGGCAATGCAAAGATCCTTATTATTTTAACTAGATGGCATGAGTCTGATATAGTTGGAGTCTTGGACTTCATGCAAAAGAATGATCCTGGTTTTGAGAAATGGGATCGCCTTTCTTTGACATCCATTGCTGAAAAAGATGATGAATATAGAAAAACAGGTGAGGCATTATGGCCAACAAAATATTCTATCGAGGATCTATTACAAACAAAGAAGCTATTAGGCAGCTACGAGTTTGGAGCTTTGTACCAAGGACACCCGACACCGCAAGAAGGCGGAATCATTAAAAGAACATGGATTAAAACATATAGTACACCTCCGGGGCGTTTCGATGATATAATACAGTCATGGGATATGGCGTTCAAGGATACGAAAGAAGGTTCCTTTGTAGTTGGTCAGGTTTGGGGTAAAATAGGAGCAGATAACTATTTGCTTGATCAAGTCCGGAGGCAAATGGATTTTGTGGAAACAATTAAGGCAGTGCGCCTTATGACGGCAAAGTGGCCGGCAGCAATAGCGAAAATAGTAGAGGATAAAGCAAACGGCCCTGCTGTAATCAGTACATTGAAAAGAGAGATACCCGGCATGATACCATATACGCCGGAAGGATCAAAAGAAAGCCGGTTATATTCTGTATCACCGTACTTTGAATCGGGTAATGTGTTTATTCCAATTAAAGACTGGGCACAGGATTACATAGAAGAAATAGTCAGCTTTCCAAACGGAGCAAACGATGATCAGGTTGATTGCTCCTCACAAGCACTGATTCGGTTAAATAAACAAAGTGGATTAAAGACATTAAACAAAAGAAGTCTTGGACTATAAGGAGGCAATATGATTATTCGAAGTAGAGCACCAGAAACCGAAAAAGAAGTAAAGAGTATTATTGATGAGTTTGCTACTGAGCTGGCACGCATAGATAGCCTTAACAGGCAATATCTTGGTGATCAGGAAATATTGCATAAGGCCACAACTGGAACAGACAAACCGGATAATCAGCTTGTAGATAATTTTCCGGGGTACATTACAACCGTACATACGGGATATTTCGCAGGACGGCCGGTCAAATATGAATCGCAGAATGATAAACTTCTTGAAGCGGTGAATAAAATCCTCGAATTCAACGATGAACAAGAACATAATTTTGAAATGAGCAAAGCAGCAAGCAAATGCGGTATAGCTTACGAAATGTACTATTTTGATGAGGATACAAACTTCAGGATTGTATTAACCGATTCTGAACAAACGATTATCGTACATGATGACACAGTGGCGCATAAAATCATTGCCGCAATACGCCTATGGACAGACGCAGAGAAATACATCAATGCGGATGTATATGACACAAAATATATAACGCACTATAAAAGTTCAAAGTCAAAAAAGACATACACAATCACAGATAAAAAAGATGAGCACAAATTCGACGATGTTCCTTTTACAGAGTTTCCAAACAACAGAGAAAGACAGGGCGATTATGAAAAGGTAATGACCTTAATTGATGAATATGACAATTCGCAGTCAGAGACAGCGAACGACTTTGATTATTTTACCGATGCGTATTTAGCGATATATGGAGCAAGTTCGACCGACGTCGAAGACGTTACAAAAATGAAGAACGACCGTGTATTATTAATGCCTGAAGGGTCTGATGCTAAATGGTTAACAAAGACGATACAGGATACAGCGTCCGAAAACCATAAGAATCGGCTTGAAGCAGATATACACAAATTCTCGTTTACGCCAGACATGTCCGATGAGTCGTTCGCCGGAAACACCTCAGGGGAGGCAATGAAATATAAGCTATGGGGCCTTGAGCAAATGGCGGTTCAGAAAGAAAGATGTTTCAAAAAGGGGTTACAACGAAGATTTAAGATTATTTGCAGTGTGCTTACGGTGAAAGGATCAACATCCGATTACAGGGAAATCGACATGAAATTTACAAGAAATATGCCGAAAGTCATATCTGATATGGCTAAGGTTGTTCTTGACTTGACCGGAATAGTCCCGAAAAAAATGCTGTATGCGCTTTTGCCGTTCATTGATGATCCAGAAGAGGCCATAAAGGAAATGGAAGAAGAACAATCTCTTGATTTAACGAGGTATGAGAACGATGGTGAATCAACCGCCGACAACACCGAAGCAGCGGGAACAACTGAGCCGGTCGATGCAGGAACTGGAAGACCAGGAGAAACAACAGATACTGAACCAGTACGCTGAAACACAAAAACGGATTAGGAACATTCTCGCGGCTATAATAGCAGGAGGGA
>JBBACM010000092.1:2392-4483 GCA_041657045.1 Minisyncoccota bacterium | reverse complement strand
CTGCCCTTATTCGATTCATATCACCAAATCTTTATTTGTTTGACTTTTGCTAATTTTTCGGCTTCTGACTTATAATACTTTGCGATCTGATCTAACTCGAATTTACTGATTTTTCTCGTCGAATTTCCCTGCATTTTCAATAAATCCACTTTATCCTGACCGTACTTTTTAACCAGGAATTTCTCATAAACTTCGTTTCTTCCCTGCTCAAAGGCATTGCAATTTTTGCACTGCACATTTCCGTTCATTTCGCTGAACCTGGTAGCCATGTGCTGACGTTTGATGAAATGGCCGCAATCCATTGATTTAACGGGATGGTGAGCATTACAAGTACAACATTTAGCATATCCATATTCGTCTGCATCCCTTAAACGGATCCATAAACTGAAATATTTATCAGCTTTCGAGTAGATCATAACCCCATATCTTTTAAAATTGTCTTCATGGTTATATTGTTTCTTCTATCGTTTCTAACTTTTACCGTCAAGCCTTAAATTAATAGCTTTTCGGGTTCTTTCATTCAATTTTTTATCCCAAATATCAGGGTTGTTTCTGATCCAGTGAAGGTAATTAACCTCATCTGGTGTGAAATAATCCTTTATCACTTTGCCTGAATATTTGCCAAAATACAAAGCAGGAGGGTTGTAAGCGACATTTTTAATAAATTGTCCGCACCCGTTGCAAGTTGCTACATTTTGGTTGCTCTTCATTTCGAGGGTGTAATCATCTATTGAGCCGCAATTTTTACATACAATTGTTTCCATATCAAAAATTTATTTCATTATTTTGCTCTTCAGGATAATCACTCCAGGCGTATTTTATTTCATCCGGCGGGTTTATTTTCTTTTTGTGTGCAAAGGTAAAATCTGATAAACCCTCATAATATCTGTGAGTTTTCACATCATAAAAAAGTATTGCCGTCCCCTTTTTCCCGCTTCCTTTTGGCTTAATTTTCTGGATCATCAACAAAGTAGTGTTATTCTCATAAGGCCGCCCGGTTTCATCACTTAACCCTTCTGGAGGCCTCCAAGTGCTTATCATACACATTCCTTTTCTGGCCCAGGATTGACCCCCGGCAACCTCTCTGAAGCTGGCAGGAGGGTAATACATCTTACCTGACTTGTCTTTTATTTGGACTTGCTGGGTAATGTGAGTAATTATGCAATTATGCCGGTTATTTACCCTTGCATTCTGCCGAATCTTACCTAAAGCCCACTCTAAATAAACATCTCTCATGGTATGTTTATCAAAATCATGGCGAAGTTCATTCCAGGGATCAACGGTTGTAGTATGGATTTTCACGTTAAACTTTCTCTCAATAATATCCACGTAATTATAAAAATCATCAATAGTAATCAACTCTTCAGATGGATCGACTATAATAAAATGCTTGTCTAAAAATGTTTTAGCGGCCTGTTTCTGATCTTCTGACATCTGATTATTGTAGTCTTTATAAAAGTCCTTTCCGGTGTAAATCTGCATCAACTCTATATAAATATCAGCTGCTCCGCCGGTTTCTGGACTGAAAACCACGTGCTTAAAATCGTAAAACTTGGAAGTATTTATTAAAATTTCATACCAAATCTGAGTTTTGCCACTGTAGGGCGCGCCATAAAGATAAGTAGTTGCACCCATTTTCATTGTCCAGTAAAGGTCTAATTCATCCCACCCGGCGAAGTAACCCCGGCTTAATCCGTTTTTATACTTTTCTTCAATCTCTTCCTGGCAGTCATTTAACGTGAAATATAACTTTCCGTATTTTTCTTCTGTCTGGATTTCCTTTTCAAGACCTTCGTATAACGGATCCATTCGCCCGTTGATAATTCCGTCTAAAATAGCCCGTTTGTTTTCCTGGTAATCATCCGGCGCAATCTGATAGGCTTCTTGCTTTAAAAGCCTTTCACCCTCCTCCTCTGAGATTAATCCGGCTGCGATGTACCCACCCATTAACCTGGCTGCCTTTAAAATCCTGGTATGCCGCTCACCTTGTACGGAGTTACGGATATAATTCAAGGGTATCATTGCCCGCTTGTAATCGTTTTTGACGTACTTTTTATCTTGGACAAGTTTGTTTTTAACCTTCTTTTTCGT
>JBBACM010000092.1:0-2382 GCA_041657045.1 Minisyncoccota bacterium | reverse complement strand
CTTTTCCAGTTCATCACTGATAGCATCAAAGTACTGTTTGTACTCTTCATCACTTGTAACTTCAGGTATCTTTACCAGGGCTTTCAATCCGTCCCCACCCAAAGAAATAAAGCAAACATAAATCCAGGGTAATTCTGTGAGCGTGTTTTTGAAGTCTTTTCCGCAATGGTCAAAATCTAAAATAAGTAAACCACTTGCTTTTTTTAAGGCTGTCTTTTCCCGTTTGGTAAATTCGCCCTGGAAGATGATCCCCGGCATAGTCTTTTTCTGCTCTTTGTAGTCAGCTTCGGGTAAAGCTCGTAATTCAATGATTTTATCCTTTAGCGTCCTTCCTGATCTGATCCCGTCTAAAATCAAATGCAGTTCGCTATATGCGAATTTATGAACGGTTATATTTTGCTGTATAGTTATCATCACATGTTCGCATAATCGTTCAAAGTCATTCCATAATAAACAGCATTGCAAAGTTCATCAAACCAAATAATGCTTATTGGCCTGTTAAATAATCTCAAATCAAATGTTACTACTTTTCGACTGGATTTTTCAATTTGGCTGTATATTTTATCTTCACCATATACATTGAGTATTTTTTCAATAAATAGTTCAATGAATAGCTTTTTATTACCAGGAATATTATCTTCATTTAAGCCTAAAATTATACTCACTTTTTCAAGTATCAATTCAGCTTCTTTGTATGTATATTTTTTCAATTCCATAGCGTTGTTTTTTTAGGTGTTTTATCAATATGCTTTTTCCAGGTTGCTAATCTCATTCCTATCATAAACTGATCCTGGTTTTGAAACTTCATTTTTCCATTGGCTTCAATCCGTGTCCAATACTCAAAGAATTTATTAAGCATTTCATCTGAATATTTTGAAAAAGAAAAAACCTGATCCCTTAATAATTGTTTTTCATTATTAACATTGTCTTCATTGTTATCATTGTTAGGTGTGTTACTTTTTATTTCATTTATTTTAATATCATTTTCTTTATTTTCTTTTTCTTTTATTGCATTGCTTTTGTTCTGCTTTTGTTCTGCACTTGCATTCCATTTGATCTTTGCTGCATTGCTTCGCTTCTTTGAAATTTCTTCCCTTATACCTAATCGCTTTAAAACTGATTCAGAATAAAATCTGCCATTATCATTTATAAAAAGATCAAAATCATTAATTACTTTTGTTAAACAAATGCTATCACAGTGTAATGCAAATGCAATGCTTTTGCAATCCAATTGCATATAACCATCATTTTTATAAAGCATCTCGACAACAGCCCAATAAATTCCGTATCCCTCATAACCTACTTCAGATAAAAGTTTAGGCATTTTCTCGTCATCCCTGGCATTATAATCATGTGAAAAATATTCCTTCACTGCTTTGCCCCTTTCTTTGAATTACATGATTTACAAAGCACTTGCAAATTATTATCTTTTGTGGGGCCGCCTTTAATATACGGTTTAATGTGATCTATTGTTAGATTGTCATTTGTTCCGCAATTAACACATTTATAGCCGTATCTTTTTAATATTTTTGATCGTAATTCCTTAGGAATGGTTCTTCTTTGTGATCGGAATATTTCAGGAAGAAAGTATTTTGCAAGGAAATAAAATTCATCATTGAATGTTTTTGTAAGGTTTTGATATTTTAAAACAGCATTCAATAAATCATTTCCTAAAATAAAATGTTGTTCAATACATTCATCACAAATAAATCCTTTATGTGTATATATACCGGATGCTGGTATTGATGCTATGCCAGCACAATCATAATCTTCTTTCTTCTGTCCACAACTTAAACATATAGGCATATAATTAACCCTACCCGGATCAGCATTGACGGTGCCAGCATCATGCGAAGGTCTGCGCCTCGATGACACACTTTCCCCAGGTAGGGATTTCTTAAAAGGTTCTTTTTTAGATTTTGCAGACATGGTATCAGTGTCAATTGATTCGGCTAAGATAAACATTATTTCTTAATTCCTAACATTTCGGCAATTATTTTTGTTATTTAGAATCGGTCTTAATAAAATTAAACATTCGTCTAATTACATACCCCCTCCCTATTGAGGCCAATGTAAACACCGTTGTTATGATCAGGTTTTGATTGAATTTAACAGGGATACCCAGGGCCGGGTAAATCGCTAACTGAATTAACAGGCTTCGATCAATTTCAAAACCTACGGATTGAACTCGTGATTTTTTGGATTTTAAAAAAGTAGCATAATCATTCATGGCTTTTTGGTTTCTACAAAGTTAAAACGTAATTATTTAAGATTGATTATTGATTAGCGATTGAGGTAGTTTATAATCATTCTTAATTTCATGGTTTATCCTTTCAATTAAGTTGTAAGTCTCTTTACACACCGGCCTCGAATTACCGTTAT
>JBBACM010000091.1:0-4488 GCA_041657045.1 Minisyncoccota bacterium | reverse complement strand
GATAGATTCGGTCAAATACTCGACTTATCAAATGTTGAGATTGCAGAATTACAGGAAGCTTATTTACAAAGAATTACCGGAGCTTATAAACGTGCAGGATTATGAATGAGAAAATAGCAAACATATTAAAGGGAAAACTCGAAGACCTGGACTTTATCGGGAAAATCGCAGGGCTTACTAGGCCAGTTATGATAAATGTATTAGGCCCTGAAAATGCTAAGGTTCAAAAAATATTCCCGGTATCGTGTGATATTACTTTAGACGAATGTAAAACAGGAAGATATCAGGATTTGATTCCTGATTCAAAATACCCTTCAATTATTTACTTCGAAGACGGAGGATCAACAATATCAAAGGAAGCTAATAATTGGGTGCGGTTTGATTCTCGGTTAAATCTCGTTTGTTGGATGAATATTAAAAAGCTTGGCGAATGTTCGGCTTGTACAACTTCAACAGCCGTACTCCTTTCAATACTTGCACATTTACCGGAATTCCCAATCAATGATAATAATTACTATCCTATAAGAGATGTAAGAATAACCGGTGTAAGTGAGGCGATAAAATCTAACGGGATATTTTCAAAATATTCTTATGATGAAAAGGTAACTCAATACCTACTTTATCCTTTTGATTTCTTTATGCTAAACATCTCTGTTAATTACCGAGTAAATCTTCATTGTGTTAACGAATTTGAGAAAGGAACACCATGTATTTGTTAGCTCTTAAAATAGCAGTTGTCGCTTATGTTTATTCGGTTATATTGACTGAACCGGGAATGATTTTAAATCCTCTTTACAGGTGGCTAGACTCGCTGAATGAAAAAGGAACTTTGCCGGATTGGGCTTATTATCCTTTAATCGGATGTTCTAAATGCGTATCAGGTCAAATGGCCTTATGGTATTACGTAGTTACTTGCACATCTTACAATCTTATAGATCATATTTTACTTATTTCTTTTACCATATTTTTTGTTGTACTAATTGATAAACTACTAACATGGAACTAAAACAAATACCATCCGGATCAATATCTTTTGAATGCCAAGGTAAAAAATACTTTATTCACAAAACACTATCTTTCAATAGATTTGAAAAACTGAAAGAATTTTCTTTAGAGTTTGGTTATAGCACTGATATTAAAAGTTTTATGTTAGGACTCCGTAAAGCATGGGATTATATCAATGCCTCGAAGTTTGCAGAAACAGCCGTTCAGCTTCATAATCTTATGACTTCGGTCGTTAATATTGAACAAAAAAACGATGTCTCTTTAAGGATTGCCGCTTTGTTTATTAACGAAGAGTCAGAAGACACGACGGTTTACGATGAAAATTTGATCAAAGAAAAAATAAGCCTATGGGGAAAGGAATTTGATGTAAATTTTTTTTTCTTGTTTGCGATAAGTGTAGTACCGAGCTTTCTGCCGGTTTACAAGTTTGTTTCCCAGGATTTTTCCCTAAAGAACAACCTAATCGAAAAAATAGTAAACGAGCAGAACAGCTCTACAGAACAGAGCTCGATGAACAGCGAAGACAATGGAGCGATTTAATATATATTGTTTGCGCCGGACGTCCGGAATCGATGCGAGAGCTAAAAAGATTTGATGTATATGATTTTTTCTCATTTGTAGAAAATTTTAAAAAGAAAGAAAATGCCAGAAGTTGATCTTACGATAGTAGCCAAGAATCAGGAATTCTTAAAGACAATGAATGATTCGCAGAAAGCCGAAGGAGATTTTTATGCTGACTGGCAAAAAAATATGAACCTTACTGCTGAACAGCATGAATCAATCATGAAAGGAATGCAAGACGAACTTAAGCGGTTAGGAGTTTCAGAAGAAGATTATTTAAAAAAGTATAAACAAGTTTCCGATGGACAAAAAGGAATTCTTGAACAACTTCAGGAAGATTTAAGAATATTTAAAGAATTGAAAAAAAGTGCAACAACTACCGAAGATATTGAAAAATTCAACAAAAAGATAAACGAAACACAAAAGGAATTTGATAAACTCAATGGTTCGTCAAAGAAATCAACTGATACGTTCGATAAACTAAAAAGTGGTTTTATAAAATTATTTGCTGTTATTGGGGGTGGATATGCGATTATGCAAGGAATAAAAAAAGCTATTGCCTCAACTGGTGATAGTGCTGACTGGTTTAATAAAAAACTGACCCAAGCTAAATATGCAACTGATTTATTTTTAAAATCGCTTGTTTCAGGTGATTTGACTAATTTTTCAAGGAACTTAGATAATGTTGTTGCCGCTGCTGGTAGGTATGCAGACAAAATAAATGAGATAAAAAATTTACGTCGTTCACAGGAAGTACAAGACTCCGCCTCAAATATTGAAGTGCAAAAACTGTTAAAAATTTCTGATGATGTAAACCTTTCTTACGACAAGAGGATTGATGCACTCAAAGAAGCGAGCAGACTTGAAAAGGAAAATATAAATGTTAAAACAAAACTCGCCGGTGAAACATTAAAGAATGAACTTGATATAATGTCTAACCTTAGCGGACTGACTTATAAGCAATTAGATCAATATATTAAGGAATATAGTTCGCTTAGTGAATTAATAAAAGTAGGTACTAAATATAATGATTTGCTTGATGAACGTAATTTATATCAAAGTGAAGTAAATAGAGCAGAGGCACAAGGTTTGTCTGGTGGTGCCAATAAGAAAAAACTTGAAGAACTTAATATTGAACTCGAAAAAATGGGTACTTCAGCAGAAGCAGCTGGAAAATTAACTGTAAAATTTGGTAAGGAAACAGAAGCGGAATACGACAAACTTGCTCAAGCTTATAAAGATTTTAACGGCGCAAGAGCCGAATCAGATGAAAAAACCAGACGCATGGAGGCTAGATTAGCTAATCTTACAAAAGAGCGTGAAGACGAACGACTGAGAAAGAAAAAAGAAACTGATGACAAAATAAAAAAACAACACGAAGAATTTTTAAAATTACTCGAAGACCTTAACAAACGTTACCAAGATGCGCAACTTGAAGGCTTAACAGGTAAGAAACGTATTAATGCCGAAGAAGATTTTGCTCTTTTAGAACTTTCTAATCTTAAAGCTAATTTAGAGGCAAGGGGAAAGCTTACAAAAGAACAGCTTACTATGATCGAATATATTGAAACAAGCATAGCAAAAAAAGGAGTTCTTGAGCGTAAAAAAATTGATATTGAAGAAAAACTTCAAAGAGCCGAAAGTAAACGTGGACTTCTCGATACATTACTTGCAAATGCCGAAGATGAAATAGATTTAACCCGGTTAGCAGAAGAGGAAAAATTACAATTAAAAATTACTGCTTACGAAAAAACTATTCAGTTATTAACCCAATTAGGTGACACAGAATCTTTGGTTATGGCCGAAAATCTTAAAAAGTCTATTCGGTTTATGAAAAAGGATATTGAAGACATTGAAGCCGATAAGACTTTTTCAATATGGAAATTTTTAGGTATTGATGAAAATTCAAAAGAAGGCAAGCAGCAAATTGAAGGTATCAGAACTTTCACTGATGCAACATTAGGGGCTGTAAGTCAGATAATGGATGCAGAGGCGGAATTAGCGGCCCAAAGAAGGCAAGCAGCAGAGGAAAGATTAACTCAACTTGAAAGCCAACTTGAAGAAGAATTAGACCTTCAAGAACAAGGACTTGCAAATAATGTAAATGCTGTTAAGAAAGAGATTGAACAAACGAAAGCAGAAAAACAAAAAGCATTTGAACAGGAAAAACAAATACAACAAGCTCAAATGGTTTTAGATACTGTAACTCAAGTTAGTTCACTGATTACAGCGAGTGCGAATATTTTTAAAGCATTTTCAAAAATTCCTATTATTGGCGTTCCATTGGCTTGGGCTGCAATTGCAAGTATGTTCGGATTAATGGCAGTTGCAAAAGTAAAAGCCGCTAAAGCTTCGAAAATGGAACAAGGCGGGTTTATTGATGAGTACGGAGTTATTAAAGGTAAACGGCATAATGAAGGGGGTGAGCCTATTGGTAGTCATGTAGAAGTTGAACAAGGTGAAGGTGTTGGAGTTTTTAATAGGAATGCAACACAATATTATGGTGGCATGCTTCCTAAGTGGGTACAATCTATAAATAATAGAAACTTTCCAAAATTCGATATTAGGCCTGAAATTAAAGCAAATCAAACATTTGACCTGAAAACAAGTGCCATGAATTCTGAATTAAAGGCGATCCGGACAGGGATAGATAATTTAAATCATAATATTCAAAATCAATCTCAAACAAATCATAAACAAGGCGTGAGAATCGAAAAACAAGGTAATAGAACAAGGATTATACATGAATCGAACTGATTGGAAATATTATATTGATGCTGTTGAGGTAACCCCGGCGGGAACCGATAAAACTTCTGTTCGTTATAAACATGACGACGGAGAGATATTTTTTACCCAAGAGTTTAACGGAAATTTAATATTTACCGGTTCCGATTACCTTATTTTAAAAGCCGATTACGACCT
>JBBACM010000090.1:0-4538 GCA_041657045.1 Minisyncoccota bacterium | reverse complement strand
CAACTAAAGATAACCGTAGAAGGAAAGTTGGTAACTCCAATTGATCTACCCTTGCGAGAGTTGAAAGTTCCTAGCCCAAATACCAAGGCAGAAGCTGAATTTCGTAGGAAGATTTATCCAGGAGTCTTTCGGCGTGCAGAACCAGACGGTTACACTACAATCATTGTTGATGGTAAACCAAAGGTGATTGATGGTTACCAGAAGCCGCGCAATGTCAAAAATGCTTTTGAGGTAGTTGCCGAGTACAAGAAGGCCGTTGAGGCGTACGATAAGCGCTTTGCGAATGTTAGGTCGCCTCTCGCACCAAAGCCGAATGCCAATGATAAAGGCAAGCGTGGTGTTGCTGCTCTCACGTCTCATGCCCTACCTTTCTCACATCGGGATAGGAAGGTTACTGATGTTGAAGTTATGTTCATGGCCAATGAGAAGATGGCAAAATTAACAGATTCGCCTTCGTTGCTTGATGACCTGAAAGCTATCGAAGTCAAGCTGCCACCTCAAACCAAGCTCAATAGAATAATGTTCCATCTAAGATCAATCAAGAACGAAATACTAAGGAAGTAATGGCTAAGAGGAAGAAAGTTCTAGTAACAGGTAGTGGTGGCCTCTATCAATATTTAGATATTTGTATATGTTGATTTCGGAGAGACCTTTAGGTAAAAGAACTAGGGAGTTTTTGATTAGGTGTGAATCGTGTGGAACTGAAGAATGGTTGCCTGGTAAGAAATGTAAGTTTGGTGGCAGAAGGTATTGTTCAAAGAAGTGCATTAATCTTGGGCGACATAAATCAGAAGAACAAAAAAAGCATTTATCCGATGTAAGTCTTGGAGAAAAGAATCACTTCTTTGGGAAGCGCCATTCTAAGACATCAAAGGAAAAAATGTCAGAAACTCACAGCGATCTTGGTGGTCTATACCATATGATGAAAGCCAAACTATCAGCTGATGAGTTTGATATTTACTGGAGTGAATACTGCAGTAAATTTATTGGTGCCAAAAATCCATTCTTTGGAAAGGTGCATTCCTCAGCTACCAGAGCAAAGATATCAATAACAAGATCTAATCTAATATCAAGTGGCCAAATTGATATCAAGCCTAGTCATTATGGACTTAAAGGATATTATACATCAAAAAAAACAGGAGAGGTGTTTAGGTTCGATTCCTTTACAGAATATATTAGGATGATTGTTCTTGATACGGATGATAATGTTACAACGTGGACAAAAAGACATAAAATAAGAATCCAGTATGAATTCGATGGTGAACAGAAGAACTATATACCAGATTTTTTAGTTGCTAAAATTGATGGCGAGGTTATAGAGGAAGTGAAGGGTTATGAGAATAAAAAAAAGAAGGAAGCGAAATTTTCAGCTCTGCGGGCATACTGTAAAGAACATGGGTTTGGTTGTAGTATTGTGACATATGAGGATGTCAGAAATATGTGTCTGAGTCATTTTGGGAAAAGTATAGATGTTTTAAGAGAACAATACAAAAAGGGATTATTTCATGGCTAAAAGAAAGAAGGTAATGGTCACTGGTTCAGGAGGGTTTATTTTCGGAAACTTCATTCGACAAGTTTTCTATTCTAAGCTGCCCTACACCATTTCTAGTATTGACAGGGTAAGAGACTCCCATATCATTCATAATATCTATGTGAACGCCGATCATTCGTTCCATATTGCGGATATTACGGATGCTCATATTCTACATGTAATCTTTGAGAAGGAACGCCCAGATATTGTAATACATGGTGCGGCTGAAACTATAGATGAACAGTCGATGAACAGCCGCAACATTTTTGGCACCAAGGCTGTCGTCAATGAATGCTTGAAGATGGAGTCGAAGCTGATTTACGTGAGCACAGATCGAGTTTATGGAGATCTTGGATCCGAGGAGGTTCCGCTTCGGAAGGAGGCTGATCCAGTCAATCCACATGGAGTTCTTGCAACAACCAAGGCCAGCGGCGAGGCGTTCGTCAAGGGCGCTTCTGGTTTGGATTACAACATTATTCGCCTGAGCAATAATTACGGGCCATGGCAGACGGTTTCGGGTCTCATTCCTCATATTATTGATGGAATATTTGATGAGAAACCAGTTGAGATATATGGGACTGGATCTCAAACAAGAGATTGGACTCATGTCTTTGATACTTGTTCTGCGATATTTGCTATTATCGAAAATTGGGTTGGCGGAGAGATATATAACATAACTTCCAAACAGGAATTTAGCAATCTTGAGGTTGTTCAAATAGTTTGTAATGCCCTTAGTAAAGGGCATGAGTTAGTAAAACATGTCGAGAGGGATTTTGATTCTAGATATGCTATGGCTAATGATAAAATCAAAGCACTAGGGTGGTCTCCACAATTCAAGTTCAGAGATGGAATTGCTCAGACTTGCCAATGGTATCTGAATAATAAATATGTGCTAAAGATGTAATATTTAGGTAAATAATGGTAACTCAATCAAAAGTTGAAATTTTAAATCAAGAGGAAATCGTGAACGACATAGAGGAAACACCACAAGTGGATTTGGAAAAGTTAGCTGCACTAAAGGCCCGAGCCGCTCAAAAAAGAGCTGAGGAAGAGGCTGCTCAGAATGCGGTGAAAACAGAACAGGAGGAGCCTATGCCGCTGCGCATTATAGAGGAGCAACAGAGAAGCCTTCGCTTTGGTATTATCGGTTCAGGACAGGCCGGTTGTATTGATGGTAAAACAAATGTATTTATTTCCAATGATGGTATCATTTCTATAGAAGAGTTTTTTAATAAACAATTAAAATCTTCTACTGTACAAGATATTGATGCAAAATCAGGGGAAATATGTGTTAAATTACCTTCTGATAAAAATATCTTTACAGTATCAATAAATCCAGAAACAGGAGAACTTTGTAAACGCAAAGTAATGGCTGTTTGGAAGTTGAAAAAACAATCTAAAAATAAGATTATAACAGAATCTGGCACTGAATTAATTTGTTCAAAGGTTCATCCTAGTTTAGTATTCAGTCCAAGCGTAAGGAAGCGTGCTCATTTTAAATCTTTTAAATCAATTTCAAGCAGTGATCGTTTTGTTGGTATTAGATCTAGTGTTATTGATCAATTATCTTCAGAAACTTCTGTTGGGGGTATAACTATTACTGAGGATATTGCTTGGGTTTTGGGTTTATTTGCCGGGGATGGATCCACAACAAAGAGTGGAAATGAGATAGCATTTTATCTTAGCGATTCTGGTACATTAGAAAAAGCATCTGGGATTTTAAATGGTTTATTTGCCAGTTCGATTTCTATTAGCGATCAGCCGGGTTGTAAAAAATTATCTGCTTTTGGGTTTAAAATTAGGTATTTCTTTGAATCTGCTTTTAATATATTTAATGGAAAGACATATGGCGGGTTTGGATCTAAAACTTTTACAATAGATATTCCTTCTTGTATATCTTCGGCTAGCTCTAATATCAGAGCCTCGTTTATTGCCGGTTTATTAGATTCTGATGGAACAATTTGCAAAGATTGGTGTGAGTCGAGTATCTCTACTGTCTCTGGGTTATTAGCAGATAAGTTATGCTGCTTAATTGCCTCTATTGGTGGTAGGGCTCATGTTGAAGTGGTACTTCCTAGAAACGGAAGGGATAACGAGAAAACTTGTTATAGAGTTAGGATTAGTGGTAAAATAAATCATGGACCACTGTTAGATAAAATAGTTGAGTGTCTTGCACATTCAGACAAGAAAGATAAACTTAATTATTGGTTAAGTGCAAATCAAAAAAGCTTTATCTCTTCTTCTGTACCTTTATCGTTTGAAGAGTTGTCTTATTGGTTAAAAGATGAAGGAGGGATGACAACTGTTAATAATTTATCAGAACGTTCTGGTGTGTGTTTAAAGGGCTGGAGTCGTGGTGAAAGGAAGTTATCTATTCCAGCATTTGAGAAAATGCTTGATGTTTTAGAACCCTCAGAACAAGCTGAATATATCAAATCAATTTGTCCAAAGTTGGATGTGGTCAAGGAGGTGTTTGAAGATATTGAATCTGATGATATTTTTTATGACTTAACCGTTGAAGAACATGAAAATTATTTAGCTGGTAATTTTGGATTTATTTTTACTCATAATAGCCGTCTTGCTGAGCAATTTTTCGCACTTGGATATCCTTCGGTTTGTATGAATACAGCCCCTCAGGACTTGGAGAATATCAAGATCCCTGAACAGCAAAAACTGCTCTTGGACTTTGGTTTGGGTGGTGCTGCCAAAGATCTGTCTATCGGCCATGATGCTGCAGACGCCTATCGTGCCGCCATCAACCAACTGATTCAGCGTCATCTCAGTGACGCAGAGATGTTCATCTTCTGCACGTCACTTGGAGGCGGATCTGGCGCAGGATCTGTTCCTGTTGTAGTTGATATCCTGGCACAAATTGGGAAGCCAGTTGCGGTGCTCACGGTTCTTCCAAAGGCCAGCGAAGATGCTCAGCTCAAGCACAACGCATGGCAAACCTTGAGTAAGTTCACGAAGCTTTTCGCTGATGGCAAGATTCACAATATCATTACCG
>JBBACM010000089.1:0-4581 GCA_041657045.1 Minisyncoccota bacterium | reverse complement strand
TGCCCATTTTTATATTCCTCCACGCTCTTCTTTAATTTTATAGTATTTAATAGTTTTCATTTACCTCTCATGCCAAGACGACCATAGTCATCGTCTGAACGCCATGCATTGACCGAATTCCAGTGTTTCATATGCATCTCCGCCTTCTTCCTGGCACTCTCCATTGACATCGCGCCTTCTGGTTCTTGCATGATAGCACGATTATTAGGAGCGGGGTGGCTATGAAGGACAAAATATTTTGGGTTATTACTGTGGATATTACGTCTTATTAAGACAACGACATATGGATTAGATTTGTGTTTGTATGTTGTTTTGTTTGTGTTTTCGGTCCAGTTGTTTGTGGGCATGGTTAAAACTGCCCCCTTCTATACTTCTTCGCTCCCTTATCCTTTATAAAATGTTGACCACATGTTTTACAATGATATCGTCTGGCACCGGTAATTTTACTAGTTCCTTCATAGCTCATTGTAATTGGACTATATTTGCTTGAGCAATGTGGACAGTTTGGCATAATTAAAACCCCATCTCTCTTTTATGCCTTCGGACAGATTCTTCATTACGACGACTTATCATTTCATTACGATTCTCGCGCTCTTCTTCCGTCATAGGTTTTGATTTCTTTCTAATATAAACAACCCACGCGGTCCCATTCGAATGTCTTACTCCTTTTACAATTGCAAGATATCCTCTTGATTCGTAATCTTTTACAATCAAAAAAGCATCTTTTTTAGACCATGGTGATTCTGATTGTATCTTCGCACGTATAAACCACAGTGGCGACCCTGTTACACTCATTCGTGGAAATGTGAAATCTCCAAGTTTCATTTTTTCATACTCCTTACGTAATCAACAAACGCTTGATAAGCGAACTTCTTTCCTTCCTCTCTTGATCTGAATCCTTGGATATCTCTAAAAGAAAAGGCACTCATTAATTCATCCGATGTTATCATGGGACTGTTACCCGGTCGCTTCCAGAAAAATTCAAAAGCATCTTTCATGTTGGTAAAAGATTTCCATGTTTGAGAGCCATTTGCTTTGCTATAAATGACGTCGTATTTCATGATACTGTCCTCGCTCCCTCTTTCACCGTCTCAACCGACTTCCACACTTCAAATCCATTTATTACTGATACCACGCGGGCAAGATAAGACTTGCGTCTGAATGAAAGTGCGGTCAAATGAGCAGTTGATTTTTCTGGGAAAGTGTTAACTCTTTCCATTTGCCAGCCGTCTATGAGTAGGAGTGTGGGAGGCATTTTACACCAGTCTTAACCGATTATATAAGAATGCTGTAAGATCTCCTTTGTCACGAAGAACCCGTTTGATATCCACACCCTGAACGAGATGTATTCCGTGGAAGATGTGAGCGACACCCCTGTTTTCAACCGCCTTACGATACCAAAATCCATATGCTCCCTTCAACGTGGGAAAGTATTTCCTTTTGTTAAAGCGATCCGGTTTCACAATTCCTTGTGAAGTATATGTTGCATATTCCACTCCGAACTTCTTTTCTGTCATTTCCAATCACTTCCTAACCTGTGCCCACATATAAACTTTTATATCGGTTCCTCGTCCAGACATCATTTTCAATTTCATTTCATATCCGCTTTTATAAGGAACGTGCTCTCTCAAAAACCGAAGTGCTTCTTCCCTATCGTGTGCTATAACCAACCTTCCTCTTACTCCGTAAATTCCGTAACTCATTTTAATACACCTTCTCCTTCATATAAAGTAAGCGTTCAACGTTCACTAATTTTCCTTTTAATCTAATGTAAATCGGGGCGAAATTCCCCATCATTTTTGAAGATGCTATCTTTCGCTTGAAAGATACACCCTGTGCTTTGTCTGTAATTATGACGGTTCTTCCTTTGATTTCAACATCGTATCTGTCGCCGGTATAAAGTGTCATTTTGTCAACCTTCTAAAAATCATATTTTTGGAGCTTTCCATTTTGGAAATGGATTCACATTCCAAGCAGGCGCTCCTTTTATTCCACGGAATTGAGCAGGGTTCTTACTAATATAAAGAATAGAATCTCCACGTATTTTAATATCTGGAATGACACGAGATTTCACATTAATTTTGCGGAATCCCACAGCGAGTGTTTTCATCCAATCGGTTGATCCTTCATCGGCACGATAATATTTGTAACCATTAAACATTCGTGTTTTTAACATTTTTAATCCTCCTTATAATAAACATAAATATAAAATATTATTTTTTATAACCATATGGATTATGGAGAGGTTCGCCATATCTCTCAATATGGAACTGATAATCATGTGCAATATAAGACATTGCATCTTCTACTGATACTGTTTCACCAAGAACATCAGATGACATTTTACATAAATATTTTAGTACGGTGGTTGGTTTATATTTGAATGTTGACGCCTTTCTACCTCTTTTAAGATGTGCTGCACGCTGTGATTGATATGTATTTGCAGCTACTTTCTCAGCATGTGCTTGAATAATTCTATAATATTTTACAAGTCGTTCTGGGTATTTACTAACCATCTTCAATACACCTTCTCCTTTGTATAAACTCTCCATCCGGAGATCTTATGATTCGGTCCTGCGCCGACTTTACCAGGGACGAGTCTGGCGAGCCCACCATGTTCCCTTACTGCAGAAGCATAATGTTCTGCTTGTCCTTTATATAGGTTCGAGTGAGCAAGATGATACGTTACGCCGTCAAATTTCTTTGTCAGGGGAATAGAGCGAGCATCGTTAATTTTTCTCATTTGTCCCTGACGTATCATTTTCAAAAGATATTTGTTGGTGGTAGTCATCAGTCTGCCCATCCTGGTAAATCTCTGTTAAAAGAACGATTTGACCTTTCAACCGATGCTCGATTTGCAGCATATGCAGCATCTTTATGTTTCTTTGTGGTTTGTTTCCATTTTCTACGATAAACGGAATACTTTCCATTTGATTCTTTCACAGTTCGTGTAGAATAATCTGGATTTATATTTTTGATATTAACACATAATGAATAAGCATCAGACTTCGTAAGATTTGTTTTAATCAAATCATATGCTCCATACCCGCCAAAATAACGTTGTACTTTAACCATTTTAATACACCTTCTCCTTTGTATAAAGTAATCGTTCAATGTTTACCATCTTGCCTTTAAGACGTATGTAAATTGGGGCAAAATTACCTATTTGTTTTGACCAGGCGATTTTGCGTTTGAAAGACACACCTTGTGTTTTATCCGTGATTATTACAGTTCTTCCTTTGAGTTCAATATCGTATCTTTCTCCGCTGTGGGTCATTTCATTTCACCAATTTTTAATTTTCCCATTCCTCTTGCTATACTCAATACTAAGAGGTGCCTTAATCTCTTTCATCAAAGATTCTGCACTCAATCCTTTGACATCCCGTGTAACACCCCGCACTGCCAACACATACTTCCCGTGGAAGTGAAGTGGATGACTTTTCGGTAATTCGTGGACGCGAATATTTTTAAACATTCCCGACCTGCGGGCAACTTCCGCATATGCTTTTGCGTCTGCCTTTACTGTGTAATGCTTGAAGATGTGATACATCTCTCCGCCGATCATAAGTTTTTCTGTCATTTACTTCCTCCCTTTCTTCTTAACCCACTCAACCCTCGGTGCCTGATGTACCCACGCTGCAGGAGTTGATTCAAACCGTGCTCCTGCTCGGTACCCATCGGTGCCGATATAATCAGAAATCGGCGCACGATAGATATTCTTACTTGAATCAAGTTGAAAATACTCGTGGGTATTGGTGAAACCAATATGTCCTTTTGATTTGAGAAGACGTGCTGCCATTATTCAATCCTCCTCGAATACACACAATACCACATTCTTCCAGCAATTTCCCACACTCGGATAATTGCTGCTTCTTTCGGTGCTCCGAACTTCCATTTATTTACAAGCATCTTCTTCGTTTTCTTCGCGTCTCCCATCTTGACTTCGGAACGATAGTGTTCAAATCGATGTCCTTGGAAGTTTACGATACCGGGAATAGCGTCACGCTTGGACATTTTACCTCACATAAATCGCATACATAGACTGCCCACCATGACGACACGGGACTTGCAAATTCGGAATCTTCTCGCTTGTAAGTGCCTTACCAATTTTGCTGGCAGAATCGCCGTTAGCAACAGTGTGGAGATGATACCTTTTTCCACGATAAGTTTTTGTTTTTGTCGCTGGTTTCATGAAGCTGCTTGAGATGAAGGTGGTCATTTAAAATACACCACCCACGCATATCCTTCTTTGTCCGAATATGCAGAATCTACTGACTTACCAACATAAACTTTACGAATTCCGAATTTCCAAAAGGGAATTGCCGTCCCACCTTGTGATTCCATTTCAACCATGCGTTTCGCGTATGATTTGTTTCCATACTGTCCATAGACTTTATGTGTTTTTCCATCTATCTTGATTGTGGGGCCGGTCATTTACTTCACACTCGCTGGACCGAATACCCTTACACATTCACGCTTAAAGAACTTCGTTGCATCTTTTTTGTTGCTTCGCATGGCAGAAACGGTCTCACCATTTCGTTTTACAACGTAACCCGTATATGAAATACCGGGATTTTGCAC
>JBBACM010000088.1:0-4611 GCA_041657045.1 Minisyncoccota bacterium | reverse complement strand
TAATCCTTAATATCAAAGATTTTACTCGACTCTTTAAACCCCTTAATCATCTTGACTTTGGTTTGAGGTAAATTGAAGTATTCGGCCAATAATTCGATAATCCTTTTGTTGGCCATATTTCTTTCCGCTTCCGCCCCTACAAAAACATCAAAGCTGTCTTCTTTCTTTTTAACCACTTTGTCTTCCTTTGAACAAGAAAAAGCCTTTACTTTAATTAACATACTTCTTTAATATTTTAAAATCTTTTTTTAAAACTTTTTTCATGTTTGGATTATATAATGCCACGGCCGGGTGATAAAAAGGAATAACGGTATTTTTCCCTTTTAACACCTTACCATGAATTTTACCTATAACGTCAATGTCTTCAGAAAATCCTGACATTTCCATGATAAAACGCATTGAGTGCCTGCCCAAAGGACAAATCACTTTAGGCGAAAGAATTTCTATCTGCTTTTTAATAAAGCGACTACAAGCTTTAATTTCTTTTTCTTCCGGGTCTCTGTTCTGGGGGGGCCTGCATTTAATAATATTACATATGTATACTTTTTCTCTGTCTATGCCGGCAGATTTCAAAAGTTCATCTAGAAATTTTCCCGATCTTCCGCAAAAAGGAATGCCCGTTGCATCTTCTTTCGCTCCCGGCGCTTCTCCAACAAACATTATTTTTGCTTTAAAGCTTCCCTGCCCGATAACAGGAAAATTCCTTTTTTTATACAAAACGCATTTTTTACATGATAAAATCTCTTTTTCTAAACTCTTAAGCTCTTTTTCTTTTTTACTAATCATGGGGAAATATTAACATAATTTTATCAAACAAAAAAGCCCCGAGAGCGGGGCCTTTGTCTAATTAATCTTCAAGAGTTCTACTTCGAATATAAGAGTGGCATTGGGAGGAATCAATCCGCCCGCAGCACCTTGGGGACCATATCCTAAAGAAGAAGGAATGGTCAATCTTCTCTGTTCTCCAACCTTCATATTAAGCATGCCCTGTTCCCAGCCTTGGATAACTCTCCCTGCGCCAAGGATAAAAACGAAGGGAGCTCTCCCTATACTTGAATCAAATTTTGTTCCGTCTTCTAAAGTTCCTGTGTAATCAACGGTTAATTCATCCCCGTTCTTCGAAACCGCTCCGGTTCCCTCTTTTAATACTTCAATTTTAACCTCGTCCATTTTTTGTATGCTGTTTTTCTCTGTAGGCGCATTTAATTCTTTCGGCCTCATTATAAGGAAGAAAGTCAAAGCAAGAACCAGCAATATAATCAATATTGAAATAATCTTTTTGCCTTCCATATTATTTAATCTCGTAAGAGACGTTAACTGTTACTTCTATTTTACTCTCTCTAACCGCTATTTGAAAATTACTGCCCGTTCCTGCAGTTGCTTTATCAGAATCGCTGTATGTCGGAGTAAAATATGATTCGGTGAAGCCTACCGGCTTTCCCAATTTCACTCCCATTTTCTTGGCAATTTCTCCCGCTCTTGCACTGGCACTGGTTAAAGCCTGTTCTCTCGCCTGCTTTTTGAAATCTTCTTCTTTATCTATCACGAACTTCAAACCAGACACCTGGCTGGCCCCGACTGAAAGAGCGCCCTGAATATTTTTGCCAATTAATTCAATATTTCTAATCGTGACTTCAACGGACTCAACGGCCTGATATCCAACGATGACCCTCTTGCCTAAAGGATAGATAGTTAAATCGACTCCTTTTGTCTGCCACTCGTATTGAGGATAAATATTGAAATCAACTACCTTTATATCTTCTTTCTGTATCCCCTGTTTTTCCAAAAAACCTGTAACACCACTAATCTTATCGCTATTGCCACTCAAAGCTTCGCTAATTGTGGTTTTCTGAGTTATGGTTGAAAATGTCACTAAAGCAATGTCCGGTCGGGCATACACTGTCCCCGTTTCTGAAATATTTATAGTATTTTTACTTCCAGTCGAACCTACGTACTGAGTTTGCTTAGCCGTGTTTTGGATTGCAAAAAAAGTATAAATCACTAACATCGACACAAGAACGGTACCAGCTATCATTAGTATTTTAACAACCGAATTTTCGCTTCTTGTTTCTTTTTCAAAATATTGTGCTTCCATTTTTTTTAATAAATTAAACTAATTATTCGACCTTTAGCTTATTTTAGAACCGGGAACAATTTCTTTTTCCGGCACCAAAACTGATAAATTATTATTGTCTTTGGCTGCTAAAACCATGCCCCTGCTTTCAAGCCCTATTATTATTTTAGGCTCAAGGTTTATAACAACGGCCACGCTTTTATTTAGTAATTCTTCGGGAGAATATGATTTTCCTATTCCAGCTAATATCTGCCTCTTTTCATCTCCCAGATCAACCTGCAATTTGACGAGCTTATCCGAACCATCGACTCTTTCCGCCTCAATAATTTTACCAATCCTCAAATCAATCTTTTCAAATTGATTAAAATTAATCTTATTTCCGGTTATTTCTTTCTGGAGCTCCATCGGCTGATTACAGCAAACAAGTTCGCCTCCTCCTTCATTCGCGACTTCAATAACCATTCCGCAAATATTGCATTTATATACTTCTCCTGTTTTTGTCATATAAATATTTTAACACTGAAAAGAAAATAAGAAAAGAGCCCCCGAGAGGGGCTCTTGATTGTGAACGATTATTCACCTCTGAAGTTGTTTTCCTTCATGGGTCTAGCTTCGTCAACGATCATCTTTCTTCCTTCTACTTCTGTTCCGTTGAACATGTCCTTGGCTTTTGCAGCCTCTTCTTCTGTGGCCATTTCTACAAAACCGAAGCCTTTTGATCTCTTGCTAAATTTATCTACAATAATGCTGGCGTTTGCAACGTTGCCGGCTGCTGCGAATAAATCCTTAAGAGAAGCATCTGTTGTGCTGTAGGGAAGATTTCCTACGTATAACTTCTTTTCCATTTGATTTTGAAAATTGATTAATTAACGACCTACTCTCACTAACTCTGTAGAGAAGAGCACGACACCATTTGTGTTTAATATAAAGATACAGTAAACGCTTTAAAATGTCAATGTTTAAAATCAATCCTTCTCATGATAATATTAATTCATGAATAAATTTTTTAAGATAATATTAATAGTTATAACCCTTGCTGTCTCTCTGGTCAGCTATGAATATATCCAAACCGAAGAAAAAGATTACGACTACGAACTAAAACAAAAAATAGGACAAATGCTGATTATTGGATTCAGGGGAACGGAAATTGAAGACACCTCGTATATTTCCAAAACGATGGACGCTTTGAACTTGGGAGGTGTCATTCTTTTTGATAAAGATAATCCCTCGGGACAATTTCCAAGAAATATAGTTAATCCCTCACAAACTAAAAAACTTATTGAAGATTTAAATAAATATTCCCCCGGTCCCCTCTTTATATCCGTTGATGCTGAAGGAGGAAATATTAACAGGCTAAAAGAAGACTACGGATTTAAAAATATTCCTTCGGCCGAACAAATGGGAAAAGGAATGGTCGAGGAAACAAAAAATCAGGCCAATCTTTTAGGGCAAGAACTGAGAGAGCTTGGATTTAACATGGATTTCGCTCCCGTGGTTGACGTAAATGTTAATCCGAAAAACCCGGTTATCGGACTTCTCGAAAGATCTTTTTCAAATAATCCCGAAACGGTCTTTGAACATGCAAGTAGTTTTATCTCGGGCCTTCATGAAAACAATATTATTCCTGCAATAAAACATTTTCCCGGCCATGGCAGTTCAACTTCCGATTCTCACCTGGGAATAGTTGATGTAACTAATACTTATAAACAAGAAGAGTTAATTCCTTATCAGAAATTAATTGAAGCGGGATATTCAGATATAGTTATGACCGCCCACATCATAAATACTAAAATTGACCCGACATATCCTGCCACCCTTTCTCCTCTGTTTATTAAAAATATCCTAAGAGAACAATTAGGATTTAAAGGTGTCGTCATTTCTGATGATATGCAAATGGGAGCGATAGTTGATAATTACGGATATGACGAAGCAATTATTAGGGCAATTAATGCCGGATGCAATATGCTGATTATTTCCAATAATGGAAAAACATATGATGAAAAAGCGCCCTACGACGCCGTCAATATCATCTTCGCGGCAATAAAAAAGGGTGAAATATCTGAAAAACAAATCAATGATTCTTACAACAAAATTCAGGAATTGAAAAATAGGTACGAAAGGTAAGATTATAGATAAGATATTATTATCAAAACATATAAATATCAATAAAAAAAGACAGTGCTATGCTGTAACACATATACTGTCCTCTACGAATCCTTGTCCGTACTTTTCATTTATTTCCGAAGCATTCATCAGAATCATCTGGGCAATTTCCCTCATTGGATAATCCTCTTGCTTCATGGCCCCGGCAATTCTTCCGATTATCTCAGTGTCAACTTCGTACTCTCCACACTGGGGATAAAGAACAAAACTTTTCGTTATCTCGTAAAAATTTTGACTCATGTTCGCTGTGAGAGACCAAAAAGTCTCCAATTTTCCGTCTCCACTTTGTCTGCGGCAACGAACAGCCCTTGCTACGATTAATGTAGCAAAAACTTCAAGTGGCAGGAGGCCTGGATACTTCATTAGGGTATTTA
>JBBACM010000087.1:0-4625 GCA_041657045.1 Minisyncoccota bacterium | reverse complement strand
AAGGAAGTCTAAATTAGCTTGAGCTGAAACTTTTTTAAAGTCATAAAATTCTACTTCTACTTGACGTAATTTTTCTTGTTTTTCTTTTACACTTTTTATAACCCCTTCATGATACTCTTTTTCTATTAAAGCTAATCTTCCTTCATAAGAAGTTTCCCATTCTCCTTCCATTCGTTTCAAGTGGAAAACTTCTTCTCGATATTCATCTGAATTTCTTTGTTTACGAATATCTAATAAGGCTTGAGCTTGAGTAGTATCTTCCCCCAATACCGTTTTACGAACATCCAAAATTCGTTGAGCTAAATCTATCTCAATCTTTTCTACTTTTTTAGCTAACTCCTCATCATTCTGTATCGTTGTCTCTGCATTAAGTTTAGCTAATTCTGCCTCACGAGCATATTGCTCTTCCAATCGTTTTACAGCAACTTTCCGTTGACGATCTGTTTCATCCAATACCATCCCCTCTAACTCTGCTTTCAATAAAGCTTTCTTTGAACTATCTTTTTCTGCCTCTATCTCATCCTTTTTAGTTTGAATCCTAATCCAAGCCATTCGATTGGCCAACTCCTCCTCTGATATCAGCATCCGCTTAACTGAGTTCTCAGCCAATTGAGCACGAGTATTGTATAAATCTTTTTCATCCTTGGCCAATTCTTTAGTAGCCTTAGCACTACCCATGATGGCTTGGCGTTGCTTTTCCCAACCCTCTATATTACTTCTTAGTTTTGCTCCCTTTGCTCCCAAGGCTTGTTCTTTAGATAAGGCTTTTAATGATTTCTCAGCCTCCTCTATATTAGTAGTCAATTCATTATAATAGGAAATTACTATCTTGTCTCCTCCCCCAGTTCCTCCTTTTAATACAGTACCCACTCCTGGAAGTTGGGCTATTCCTTTGATTTTTTCTTCTATGTTGAGCAAGTCTTTGCGAGTTACTTCTAACTCAGCATTATACCCTTTTACAGCAACCTCCGCAGCATTGTAAGACCTTTGCAATTGAGAAGCTTCATCCAATCCTACCCCTCCCCACTTAGACAATTTTCCACCACCCTCTGAAGCATTTATTTTTTCTTGTAAATCCTTCATTTCCTTCATTTTCTCAGCTCGCTTACGAATGATGTCCAATTGTTTCCTCACTACGTCTGCTTTCTCTTCCCCTAACTTCCCTGCTGAAGCTAACTTGGTTTCCAGGTCTATTCTTTCAACTAAACTAGTATTGATTTCGTCTATGGCTTTTTTAACTTCCTCATTAGTTGCTTTTTCATTCAACAAATTAGTCATATACGTTCCAAACCGATTATTCAACTCTTGTATCAATTTAGCCCGTACTTCCGTTGGAATGTTAGCTGAAGTAATCGCTTCTTTCAATACTTCTAACTGAGCAACCTCACTTTCAATCTTTCTGGCGGCTTCCGCTTCTGTATCAGCAATTATTTGATTGATTCTAACAGTTTCTAAATCTTCCTGATTTAATTGTTTTTTACTATTGACTAATTGATATATAGCATAAGCTAATCCGGCTACTGCAACTATTACTATTCCAATTGCCCCAGCCATCCCTAAAGAAGTAGCCATAGCAGCACTGGCATAATTTACTAAAGTAACCAACCCTTTCATCAATGGGCCAAGTATAACTGTAGCTAACAATTTAAAAGCTGTTGCCAAACCACTTACTGAGTATATAATAGCACTAAGTACCAAAGACAAAGGCCCAAGAGCAGCTACTACTCCAGCAATAATAAGTTTATGACGTTGCTGAGCTTCAGACAAATTTTCCCACCAAGCCGTTAATCTTTCTACGAAAGAAGCTAACTTTTCGAGGATAGGGATAAAAGTATTAGCTATACTTGTTCCAAGTGTTATTTGAGACACTTGAATTCGAGCGATAGCCTTATCGTAACGTAATTTTATAGTGTCGGAAACGGCAGCAAAAGCATCACCTAAAGAACCTGCCGATTCTGTCACCCGTTTCATCAATTCCGTATTGTATTCAAAGTTCTTTCCAGCCAAACTTAAAACCCCTGTCAAGGCTCTTACATTTGGAAACACATCACTTAAAAACTCTTCCCCTTTCCCTTTACTCCTTTTTTCAGCCTCCCCCATCAAATGATTTACCTCTTCCAACAAACTTATAACTCCTTGAGTTCTTAGAATTTCTCTCAATTTGATATAAGAAGAATTGTATTTGGATAAAGCCGTATCCCCTTTTTCCGAAGCTCTATTCAAGGCATTAAATATTCCTTTCAAATAAACAGCAGAGTTAGCCGCACTTGCTCCATTAAGAGTAATTGCGGCCATGCCTCCAGCTACTTGATCAAAACTAACCCCTAAGTTAGCCGCAATAGGAATCAATTGCCCTATTGAACCAGCAAATTGACTTGCTTCTGCTTTACCTTCCCTTACCGCTGCTACAAGAATGTCCGTAGCGTAAGCAGCCGTCATCCCAGTTCCTTTGTAAGCTGATAGAACTGAAGTCAATAAATTGGCTATGTCTTGGGTTTCTCCTAATCCAGTAGCAGCCCCTTTAGCAGATAATTTCAATACATCCATTGATGCTGCCCCTTTAATACCAGAGGATTCTATGAAGTATAAAGCCTCGGCTAATTCTTTTGGCCCTTTACCTACTGCGGGTGCTAATTGCTTTATTTCTTTGGAAAGACCTCCGATTGCTGATTGAGCTACTCCTGCTAAACCTACTATCTTTTGCATAGTGAATTCAAACTCACTAGCCATCTTAGCGGTACTCTTAGCAGCAGCAACCATAGGAACAGTGATGACAGCAGTAGCCAAATATCCAAAGGTTCGGATTCTTTGAGCAACAGTATTAAGAGAACGAGTGGCTTGCTTCTCAAAAGCAACCATACTGGCTTGAGCTGCCTGCAAGGCACTCACGTCCATCGTCATTCTCGCAGATAATACCCCTACTTCCATTTATTGCTTCCTTTCAATCTTTCTTTCCGTCTTTTTCAAACCTTTTCCTTTAAAAGAATTAGCAATATTGATTAACTGCATTTTCATACTTTCTATCCTTTGGACTTGATCATCCTCTCGTTCCCAACTAAATACATCTATGTCTTTTATACCTAAAACAACCCCTTTCTTGACTGACTTTCCTGCTGAGTTCCAAATATGAACTCCCATATATCTTGCAACTTCATATTGAGTATGAATCTCCCGTTCTTCTCGTTTATTAGCACATTCTAAAGCATATCGAAATTCTACTGGAACTAAATTATAAAAATCCTTTGAACTTATTCCAAATCTTGCTACTGAAATTCCAACTAACTCTTCGTAATTTATGGAAGTTATTACCTCCCACAAAGTTACTTTTTTTCAGGTTCTGTTCCCTTTCTCACTATTTTTTTGGGTTCAGTAACTTCCTCTTTCTTTCCAAAGAACTCCGGCAACATTTCCATAAATTCAGTGAAGCACTGATCCATGATATTTACCATATTTTCCCTTTTCCAAGGCATTGTTTCCCCCATCCAATCATAGCCTATTTGTAAAGCATGAAACAAAAGAGCTTCATAAGCATTATAATTAGTCCCATCGTCATCTAATCCTATAACTAATCCGTCCTCTTCCTTTAACAACTTCATACATTTGTAAGAAGCCCGTACCGGAAGTTTCATTACTTCGGCATCTTTACTCGGTTGATAGTGAATAAACTTTATCATTTGATTAATTTTTAAAGTAAAACAAAAAATAAATAAAAATCCATGATTAGGAAATTCCTCTTAAATAGCAGGTGCTCCTGAAGAATCATCGTAAACGATAGGTTCACCAGTTACCTTAATGGTTACATTAGCAGTAACCTGACTCCCTACACTAGCACTTAAAGGCATTTCTTGTACCAAACCTTCAAATTCTATGGTAGTATTACCCGTATCAGGCAATGTAATTTTATAATTGCCCGGAGTATCGCTTTCAAAATCTGCGTGCAACAGGTCATAATTAGCTCGTAAGAAGTTCATGCTAAGAGTAACAGTACCCCCATCACGAAAACTTCCGATAAACTCCCTATACCCACCTGTACTATCCAGATTTGTTACATCTATGGTTTCTCTTGATTGAGTTGGCCCCTCCAAAGACAGAATCTCTGAAATTGCCTCCCAAGCAGTAGAACCATCTGGCCAGCGATAAAAACCTACACCAACACTCGAAATAGCTCCACTCATAATTGTTTACCTCCTTTGAAGATTGAAATTTATAATAAAAATTACTCGATTGTTATCATCCCATCCCAGCATAGCAGGCCCACTGGTACAGTAGATAACCATATATAAAGTACTGTTATACGTTACATGTTCCAGGCCGTGTAACAATACCATTATATCATTCGCTAAATCATACCCTGTTTTATAATCTGTATTTCTAATTCTTACTTGAAAACTATCATTAAAAAATCCAGCTTCCCCTCCAGCCAATAATAATTGTGGTTGATATCCAGGTATATCAAATATCGTAACACAATTACTATGAAGGGAGGGTTCCCGTCCAATAAACAAATTTGTTCCAAAAGCCAATCCCAAACTGGAATCCTCTAATAGAATGTCTTTAATATCTTCTGAAACTGGATTCATTGTTATCTTATTTTCATTGCATTAGCTACTTTTTGTAATACCTTT
>JBBACM010000086.1:0-4702 GCA_041657045.1 Minisyncoccota bacterium | reverse complement strand
GGAGGGGCTCATGCCGATAATAATCTTGATTTTCAGGAATTTATGATTGTTCCTCAATTAGAAACTTTCAGAGAGAATTTGCAAGCAGGTTCGGAAGTTTATTATAAGTTAAAAAAAATATTAAAGGAAAGTTATCCCGAATTTCCTATCAATGTTGGCGATGAGGGTGGTTTTGCTCCGTCTATTGAGGTCCCGGAAGTCGCTCTTGGTTTAATTACAAAATCAATTAATGATACAGAATATTACGGAGGCAAGGTGAAGATTATTTTGGACGTTGCCTCAACCCAGTTTTATAAAAAAGAGGAGGGGGCGAGTGAGGGATATTACGGACTGAAAACAGGAGTATTTTCGAGGTCTGAATTGTTGGATTATTACTACGATTTAATAAAGGCCTATCCGATTATCGGCCTTGAAGATCCTTTTTCTGAAGAAGATTGGAAAGGATTTGAAAGGATGACGGAAAGAATAGGCAAGGACGTTATGGTTGTAGGAGACGATTTATTAGTAAGTAATCCTGATATTATTGAAGAAGCTAAGATGAGAAAGGCTTGCAATGCGGTGATTTTAAAAATTAATCAAATAGGAACTGTGACTGAGATATTGAAATCGGCCAGAATAGCTAAAGAGGCGGGATGGAAAACGATAGTTTCTCATCGCTCTGGAGAGACTTGCGATAGCTTCATAGCAGATTTTGCAGTAGGAATTTCTTCCGATTATATTAAGTCCGGGGCTCCGGCCAGAGGAGAAAGATTGGCAAAATATAACAGGTTGTGTAGAATAGAGGATAAGATTAAGGGTTAATATATATGGAAGAAAAGAAAAAAGTCGGAGTCGGAGTCGGAGTAATGATTTTAAAAGAAGACAAGGTTCTTTTGGGAAGAAGGAGCGACGACCCCGAGAAGGCCGACAGCGAATTAAGCGGAGAGGGAACTTGGACTATGCCGGGAGGAAAGATGGAGTTTGATGAGAGCTTTGAAGAAGCAGCGATGAGAGAAACTGCGGAAGAAACAGGAATAGTGCTTGATAAAAAAAAGTTGAAACTTATAAGTTTAAATAACGACAAGACGGAAAATGCCCATTTTATTACGATAGGTTTTTTATACGAAAATCCAGATGGAGAGCCTAAAGTAATGGAACCGGAAGAAATAGTTGAGTGGAAATGGTTTAATCTGAATGGTTTGCCTTTAAAAATGTTCTTTCCAAGTGCAAAAATAATTAAGAATTATTTAGATAATATAATATACAAAGAAAATGAGTAAAATAAGATTGTTTTCAACCCCTACTTGTCCGTATTGTTTTGCCCTTAAAAGATTTTTAGAAGAAAAAGGAATAGAGTTTGAAGTAGTCGATATTTCATCTGATATGGAATCGCAGAAGGAAGTGATTGAAAAAACCAAGCAGACATCGGTACCAGTAATGGATATTAACGGAGAATTTGTTGTTGGATTTGATAGAAAGAAAATTTGCGAGTTATTAAAAATAGAAGATTAATAAGTTATAAAACATATGTCTATAAAAATAGCTATTAATGGTTTCGGAAGAATAGGGAGATGCGCCTTTAAGGCTGCAATTAAAGAAAAATTAGATGTTGAAATTGTAGCCGTAAACGATTTATCAGACAATAAAACATTGGCCCACTTGTTTAAGTACGATTCGGCCTACGGTGTTTTTGACGGAGAAGTCAAATTAGAGGGAAATAATATGATGGTTAACGGAAAAAAGATAATGATGTTAACCGAAAAAGATCCAGAGAAATTGCCGTGGAAAGATTTAGGCGTAGATGTTGTTTTGGATTGCACAGGCGTGTTTAAGGATACGGAAGGGCTGGGAAAGCATATTAAGGCGGGAGCAAGGAAAGTTATAATGTCTTCTCCGGCTAAAGACGACGCTATTCCTTCCTATATTTTAGGAGTCAATGCTGGGGAGTATAAAGGAGAGGATATTATTGATATGGGTTCCTGCACTACCAACTGTTTAGCTCCGGTAGTAAAAATATTGGAAAAAGAGTTCGGCATAACCAAAGGCTTTATGACCACCATTCATTCATATACAAATGACCAGAATCTTTTGGATTTGCCGCATAAGGACTTAAGAAGGGCGAGAGCAGCTGCGGAAAACATTATTCCGACAACGACCGGAGCGGCTAAAGCTATCGGCAAAGTTATCCCTTCAGTTAAAGGAAAAATGGACGGAATAGCGGTAAGGGTTCCGACGGCAGTTGTTTCTTTAGTTGATTTGGTTTGTGAGATTAAAAAAGAAACAACAGTTGAAGAGGTTAATTCTATCTTTGACAAATATTCCGACGATGGAGAAATGAAAGGCATTTTCTACGTTGAAAAAGAACCTTTAGTTTCATCAGATTTTAAAGGCAATTCTTTTTCTTCAATATTCGATCCCGAGTATACCAAGGTTAATGGTAATATGGTTAAGCTGATGTCTTGGTATGATAATGAGTGGGGATATTCATGCCGTTTAGCGGAATTAGCTGAAAAGATTGGAAAAAGCTAAATAAAGCTCCCCGAAAGGGGAGTTTCTAGTTGAAATGAAGAAATTCGGCATAAAATTGTTATTATGATATAGAAATTCGTCCGAAAATCTTTATTTCGACACAATTCGACACAAGAGGAGGCCCGTCTGTTGTTAACAGGGCATTCTTTTGGTTAATTGTTGCAAAAATTGTTGCAGAATGCAACAATTATGAAAAAATTATGCAACAATTAAATTAAGGAGAAAAGATATTAAGCGTTTTATTTGACATTGTTTTTGCCCTACTGTAAAATATAAACAATATGTGCAAAAAAAATTCAAGAAGTTTTTTGTATTTTATTTTTAAAGAAGACAAGCATTTTATCGCTTATTCTCCAAATTTAGATTTGTCTACATGTGGCAGAACTATTGAGCAGGTTAAAAAAAGATTTAAAGAAGTCGTTGAAATATTTTTTGAAGAAGTAGAAATATCATCAAAATTAACAGCGCTCCATTAGGGGGCTTTTGTTTATGCAGCATAAATTAAAGAAAAATAATTTTGCATATATTGATGGGAATAACCTTTATAACAGTATTAGAAATTATGGTTGGAAGGTAGATCTCATCCGTTTTAGAAAATGGCTTTATCAAAAATACGATGTTGTCCGAGCTTATTATTTTATAGGATTAATACCGAAAGAGAATGAATTGTATGCTTTTCTACAAAAAGCTGGATTTGTATTAATCTTTAAAGAGGTAGTTTATACCAAAGAAGGAACGGTTAAGGGTAATTGTGATGCCGATTTAGTTTTAGAATCCGTAAAAGATGTCTATGAAAATTCTTGCGAAAAGCAAGTTTTAGTTACTAGCGATGGAGATTATTCTAGTCTAGTTAAATTTTTAATAAATAAAGGCAAATTAAGGATTATTATTTCTCCGAGCGAGAAAAACAAATGTTCTATTCTATTAAAAAGAACGGGAGCACCTATAACTTATTTAAATGATACAAGGGATTTATTAGAATTATTTAATCATAAAAGAAAAAGCCCCCAGTAAGGATAAGCCCTTAAAGAGGTCTTTTTCGTGGTAATTTATATTTATTATATATCACATTGTGATATTGTCAAGCTTCATGATTGGTTCTTTCTATTATGGTTCATTTAGAGTTAAATAAATTAAAATATTAAAAATTAAATAAAATGAATAAAATTTGTAAAATAATAATTACAATAGTTTTTGTTTTAGCTTTAATTGTAATCGGCTATCTTTGGTATAACAAAGTTCAGGAGAGTAAGATGGGCCCGGTTCCATTCGAAAGCTTTAAAAGTGTAGAAGAAAATGGCAAGGTTTTTATGGAGAATAAAGATATCGGCCTAAAGTTTATGGTTCCTGAGGGGTGGGAGGTTATAAGTACGGATGAACATGTCATAAATCAGAAATGTCCAAACTATTGCATTTAAAGATAATAGTCTGGTATAATAAAAACATGAAAATAATTAAAGAAATAAAAGCATTTTTTATTGGACCTGACAAAAAAGATCAAAAAGAAATTTTTTGTGCTACCGAAGAAAGAGAACTACTTAAAACAAAGGTAATCAAGGGTACTGATTTTGCCGTACGTGAATATGGTGAAGTATTTAGAAAGCTAGCCGAATACGATCGAACTCTAAATTAATCCATGTCTGTAAAATATCTAGATATAGAATTAATGAAGAATATGTGTCATAGACTGGCATTAAAAGTTTTTGATACAAAAGACGATCCTATTGCGTGCTTTGAAGATCATACAAATTTACTCGAATCAGCCATTAATCAACCGAGACAAACTTTCGGAGGAGTTGAATTATATTCGACATTAATTGATAAAGCGGCAATACTATTTTATGGAATTAATAAAAATCACCCCTTTAAAAATGGAAATAAAAGAATTTCAGCAGCCTCATTAATAGTTTTTCTTTATATTAATGATATGCAAATAAGTGCGAACAAACAAGAAATCGTTGATATGACTCTATATGTGGCAAAGTCCCCGACGAATGAAATGGAGAAAGTGTTAGATGATATTAAATTATGGATAAAACAACACATAGAGCCATTAAAAGAATAGCTATTATCCAAAGTTAATTCTATATATGTATCTTTTTTTTGACACCGAAACAACTGGCCTTCCTTTGAACTGGAAGGCACCGCTTGAAGATTTAGATAACTGGCCAAGACTTGTTCAGCTCGCCTGGCT
>JBBACM010000085.1:0-4769 GCA_041657045.1 Minisyncoccota bacterium | reverse complement strand
CCCAACAATTCTACAAGCCTTCTGAACAAACCTCGCCACCCCATTAGGCTTGTTATACTGCTTAATCTGGCAAGCATCCCAATCCCGCCGCCCATCATAAATAGGCGTATTCGGAAAAGGCATCAACCTATACATATCAAACTCAATATTGTTCTTTTTGATAAAACGGTAAGTTTCCTCTAAATCCTCCCTCGACTCAACAGGGATATCTCGAATAAAGGAAGCAATAAACGGCATCCCCGCCTTACGCAGCACATCAACAGCGTGTTGATTAATTTCGGGTGTGTTGCCCTTCTCAAGCCACTCCAAAACCCGCGCTGAATTAGATTCTAAACCCATACCAACCTTAACAACACCCATATCTTTTAGCACCGACACAGATTCACCAGTGACTTGGTTAGCACGTAAAGCAACAGAGTAAGCTAACCCGTAAGGCTTCACAAGATCCCGAATCGCCTTCACTCGCTCTAAACTTAACATAAAAGTATCGTCAAAAACCGTAACATACCTAACACCCGCATTCTTAAGCTGCAACAACTCACCAGCCACATACTCCGCACTATGCAATCTTACTTTCTTCCAGAAACGGCTACTACTACAGAATTTACACTTATACGAGCATCCGCGACTAGTAAAAACGTAGCTTGCCCTAGGACCCAAACTATAGATTGAACGGTCAGGATAAGGAATATTATCTAATGGCTCAATCAGCGCCCTATCGGGTGTTTTAGCTCCATTGAAATATAACCCGTTAATGCTACTTTTCGGCTCAAAATTATTCCTAGCCAACTCAAAAAAGGTCTGTTCACCCTCACCCAACACGCCAACATCAAAATCCTCGGTCAAACTATCGGGAACAGCCGAAACATGCACCCCGCCGATCAACACTTTAATTTTTGGGTTAAACCGCTTGACTTGAGCAGCGTACTTTTTGCAGAGATTAAAATTCTCAGTAATACATGAGAACGCTACAACATCAGGATTCACACTAACTAAACCCCGTATATCCTCAGCATACACACAATCCAAATCTAACCCAAACTTACGGCAGTACGCCACTATATATCCAAACCCTAACGGGTAATGCGCTTTCTGCACCGCTAAATCCTTAACAACATTCACAAACAAAACTTTCATTTCTTAATAACTCCTGTAGTTGTAGCCAAAGGCAAAAGCCCCCGCCACTTAACCTTAAACTCAAACTGTAAATCATGGTAACTTTTAGAAGATAGATCACCAGACAACGTTTTACTCCGGTGCTGACAATCAAGCTGTAAGGCTTTAACATCAAAACCTAAACGCCGTGCCTGCGTGCATAAGTCAGCGCCGTAATAGTGAAAAGTAAATTTATCGTCAAACCATAAGCCCCGCCGCAACGCCTCCGAATGAACAATAAGGCACATTTCATCAAGCGCCTCAACCGGCGTAGGCTTAGAAATATAAGCGCCAACTTTGGAACCATCGGTCTGTGTTATCTCACCCACTAAACCAAACGTACCCAAACGGCAGCCAATAGGACCATACACACCTAACCGATTCAAATCTGCCAACTTAGGCGCTAAATCATCATTTAAGACAAAGTCTTGGTGACAAAACACTAACCAGGCATCACGATTAAGATAGGGCAACGCTAAATCATTATATGCAAATCCTAAACCTAAACCGACTTGGTTATTGAAGGAAACAACATTACCAGAATAGACACCGATCCCAGATAAGAAACAATCCTGAAAAGTTTTCACATCATTATAAACAACAATGAAAACCACGTTAGCAGATTCGGCAGCTAAAACTTTCTTAGTGATATGCGCTTCAACTTCAAAGGGAATACTCAATTTATAAGCAATTTTCCTCTCAACCTTACGCACAACCCTATGAATCACGTTTCGCCCATACAAGAAACGCAGCGCCCTAGGCAACTTCTGATAAACCCGTTGCGTAAACGGAGCATCATCAACCACGTTAACAAAAGTTTCACATAAAACCCCTACCCTAAACGCTGCAACTTTAAACCACTCCTCGTTAAAGTAATTCAAGTGGAAAGGCCGCCTACCCCCAGATCCTAAACGGTCAGGACACTTAACCACAACCTTACGGTTAGACACCCGCACAAGCTCCCTAAACATTTTAAAGGGGTCGGGTACATGCTCAATCGTGTGGCTACTGTAAACTAAATCAAACACGCCGTCACAGAACGGCAAATACTCAGCGCTCGCCACAACATAATTAGATATATTTTTCGGGTTTACGTATTCGCCTCTATCTTGGTCTGCTTCCTGATGGTTCCAGCCACCCCTAAAAGAATCCACATTCACATCACCCTTCGGCCTACTTCCACAGCCGCAATCAAGCACAACCACGCAAATACCCCCCCAACATAGCCAACCGACACAAAGGATAACTCACAAACAAACGCGGATCACCAGTAGAAAACGCCATACGCAACGCAGCCACAGGACTACGAACAACCTTACCCCAAACGTCACCACGCCAACCCAAATGCCGATTCAACTCAACTAAATTAGCGCCATAAAAACGGTAATGCCGCAACTCATCACACAACCCCCCATGCAAATGAAGAGAACGCACGCCATAATCTACAAGCCAACGATAACCCAAACGCCTCAACTCATTATGCAAAATAGTCTCAGCAAAAGCGTTAGTAACCTTTGGGAACCCGCTAATACTTCTAAGCACTTCAGCATCCCAGAAAGTGTTATCCAAAGTCTTACCGTAATCCCCACTATTATGACTCAACATGTAAGAGTCAATGTTGTAGCAAAAACTATTCTTTGGCAGAAAACGCAATCCACAAGCAGCCGCCGCACCCCTATCCATCAACCGAGACACCCGACTAAACCACAAAGGCGAAACAAGAACATCCTGCTCAAAACTACAAAACAAATCCGTCTCAACATAACTTAGGGCCGTGTTCGCTCCATCACTAATACCGCGCCCTCGATTAGACACGACACGCCAACCCAACGACACAGCAATATCGCGGCTACTATCGGTGCTGCCATCATCCACAACCAAACGCTGATTAACCACACCCACAGGAACAACCCTGTTAATACGATCAAGAACAACCGGCAAAGTACGCGCCCCATCCTTCACCCACATACACAAATCAACCTTCAAGAAGACCAACGACCCCCACGCAAAGCAAAAACAATAAGGTACAAAGGCACAAACAACCAGTACCCAACACGCAAAGGCGTACGATCATAAAGCAACCACATAACATCAATCAACAACACGCGCCCCCTCAACACAAAACCCATAATCATAATAACAGCTAACTTCACGCACACAATCAAACCGCTCCACCCAAACCACCAAACCCTTAAACACCCGCTTTATCCTTCCCAACATCAACAACAAGCCTCCGAAGAAAAAAATAAAACACCGCAACCACACCACAACACACCAGATACACCCACCAATCAAGCATCATACAACCTCACAGGCGGTTTAGTCTTAGGAATATTACTAACTTCTTGTAGGTACTCGTTGAATTGCTGAACAGCTTGCGTGTTTGTCTCAAGAAGCTTATTCGTCTGAGCATTCTTGATTTTCTGTTCCTCAAGGTAGCTAGCGAAGTGCCCGATAAACTGTTCATACTTTTTTACAATTTCAGGTTTAACAACCTCAACCTCGATAGCTTCTTTGTCGCTATTATCTCCTGTAACAATCTTAGTAACACCAAGAGGGCCATAGGTTGTTATTTTTTTGTAAGGTAACCGCTTACCCGTTTCATAAACATCATGCGAACCCACCCAAACAACACTATCCAAAAAGTTATCACCAATATCCCTATCCAAAATTAAACCCGAAGAAATAAAAGCAGAATACAAAATCTGCTTAGCCCTCGCTAAAGTCTGAGGCGGCAACACATGAATCTTAACAGTACCATTAACAAACCATTGAACACGCCCCAACCGCGCCCCATCCCGACCAAAAGGCTTATCCCAAATCAAAGCATGATTATTGTTCTTACTCAACCGCCAACCAACATCCAACGCATAATCTGTAACCTCCAAATACCTTTCACGACTCAAACAAACAGGCGCTTCAGCCTCCGCAAAACACGCATGTTGACTATCAGGTTTTGAACAACACGCCAAAGTTGAACCTGACCCACTTAGAGGTAAGGAATACAAACTTGTACGGTATTCACTGGCATATTTCCAAAACAATTTCTTGTTTGATTCATAGTCAAGCTTAATACCCCTAGCTGCCCTTTTTAAATAACCTCTACCTCTGACGTTAGGATTGTCTCTTAACCACTCAAAAAGCCTTGATTTAATAGGCTCGGAAGTAACCTTACCACCCTGACCAGAAACCTTACCTCTCAACTTTTCATCAATGTTCAGGTCTATCCAAGCCTCCCAAATTTTTTATGGCAAACTTCCCATTTTTCTTTTAGAATCGGCTAGTGTAAACTTTGCAGACAAACTATTGATTACACATTTAGTTGGCAGAAACTTAGCAACAAACGAAACCTTTTCGCCGTCTATACCTAACCAAGCGTTAATAGTATTAGGAGAAGCAACACCCCAAGCATGTTGAGGCTCATAATCATGCAACATAGGCCGACCTCGACCACGAGCAAAGAAAACTTTACCCACCTAAACAGCCTCCTTTTTATTACGCTGCTTCCTTAAACGATCTAAGTCGCGGTTATGAATCGGCTTACACTTCTTGCAGTAACTTGGCTCACGACCCCCTTTATCTAACAGTACAAAGTATTCGCCCCACAGTTTTCA
>JBBACM010000084.1:0-4805 GCA_041657045.1 Minisyncoccota bacterium | reverse complement strand
TTTTCCTATTTCCAAGGCTATCCACGGATCAATACCTAAAACTCCCTCCTTGTTTAAGGAGGTTAAGCTACTGTAGAAATCTTCCATCGGCTTTATCCAGTCTTTTTCTTGCTTACCCGACCTCTGTAATTCTTCAGACGATTCCTTGGACATCTTTACTGAAAAAAGAACAAAGTCCAGTGACTCTTTCAATGTCTTAGAAGTATTTCTTTTCTTTAAAAAAAATACAATCAGAAAAAACAAAAACAGAATTAAGACAATCAGGGCGTAATAGATATAATTATTAAAATCAGGCATCTTTTTAATTTGATTTTATTATATCTTAAACATTATCTGATGGGAAGCATCAAACAGCCACTCTCCAGTAATTTTATTTTAAACCATGCCTTTCATGTATTTTTCCCTCTCCCTTGAATCAAACTTTTCTATCGCATACCTCAACATGGTTCTCGGCATTATTTTACAATACTTTTTTAAAAAATCTACTTCGACATCCTTATCCCTTTTCCCTAGCTCTCTTAACATCCATCCAACAGCTTTGTGGATTAAATCATGCTCGTCTTTTAACAATATCTTCGATATTTCTAAAACATCTTTGAATTCCTTCTCTCTCAAAAAAGTAAATGTGGAAAGAATAGCGATTCTCCTTTCCCATAAATTCTTTGACTTCGCTAAAGAATATAATATTTCTCTTTCTTTCTTTTTATCCAAAAGAAAATCTCCAACAATATTCGGAGCCGTCAAATCAACCAAATCCCAATTATTAATCTTCTTCGCATTCTTTAAATAGAAATCGAATATTTCTTTCTTATCTTCCGCTTTTTTGTATTTCTGAACTAAAATCAATAACCCTGTTAATCTGCACTCATGAATTTTGTCATCAATTAATTCTTGAATTTCGAACAAAGAAACCTCTTTAAACATCTTAACAATCTCTCTTTGAATCGGGACCTTAATTCCTAAAAAGACGTCGCCTTCTCCATACTGCCCTTTTCCTGTTTTAAAAAAACGCGACAATGCCTTTGCCCTTTCCTTATCTCCTTTTTTTTGAAGCTCTTTTTTAATTCTGTTCATATTAAGACAAGAATTGAAGCAAGGCGCCGACAAGACATAATAAACCGAATATCAAAGTAAATTTAGAAAAATTAGTCTTTTTCGACAAGTCCATTATAATTTTTAAAGAAAGTAGACCAAAAATAAAGCTTGATATGATGGCCGGCCAGGAGAAAGAAACTATCTCCGGATTCTGAAGAAATAAATAAAGAGAAGATCCTGCCACAACAGGAACGGAAATTAAATACGATTTTTTTAATATTTCTGACGGATCGTCTTCTGTCAGAGATAGTCCGAATACGGTTGAGCCCGAACGAGAAACTCCAGGAATGGCCGATATGGCCTGTAATAGTCCGACTAAAATTGAAGACACATCTTTATTCATTCTCAGTTTAATATTATTTTTCTGGAACCACGAAGTCAAAAGTAAGCCCAGACCAGTCAAAGCCAGCAATCCCGAACCCATAGAAACACTTTTCGCGAACTTATACACAAAAAATCCTAAACCACCGGAAATTATAGTAACTATAATAAAAAATCTTAAAAACTCTTTATCTTTAAAAGAGATCAAACTTATCCAATCTTTCCAAAAATAAATCAAGACGGCTAACAACGTACCTATGTGTAAGAACAACGCCAAATCAACACTATTAAAATCTTTAACCAAAAAATTAGAAACAATAGCGACAACTCCCTCGCTTGAAACGGGTATCCATTCGAATATTCCCTGAATAAAACCTAATAAAATATATTCCCACATATTATTTCTCTAATCTTAAAAATCTATACTTATCAAACTCATCTTTAAAAAATTCTGACTTTGAATACCTATTAACAACAATTTCTTCTATCGTATCTTTTTGTTCCGGGTCGAATTCCATATACACAACGCCTTTTTCTCTTAAATATTCAGTAGCTTCCGTTAAAAACTTTTCTATATATTCCATTCCATCCTCTCCTCCATACAGCGCAACCGATGGTTCAAACTCTTTAACATCTTCCCCGACCTCATCAATTCTTTTTTCAGCGACATATGGAGGATTAGATAAAATATAGTCGTATTTTTTATTAATATTTGAAAAAACATCTGTCTTTATCAAATTAAATCTCTTTTCGTCTATTTTATTTTCTTCGGCACTCTTTTCTATTCCTTTTAAAAAACCTTCTTCTATGTCCCCGAAATCGCAAAACAAATTATTAATATTTTTTAAAACCGCTAACCCTATGCAGCCGGAACCGGCAAATAAATCTAAACACTGAGACCCCTCCTCTATCTCTTTAATTGCTTCTTTAACCCAATATTCTGTTTCTTCTCTAGGAATTAAAGGATGAAAAGATAAATCGACTTTGATGCCGAGAAATTCTTTAAAACCTCTTTTGTAATCTTCCGGCAATTCCATGTTAAACAATCCAAAGAGCGACTAAAATTCCGATAAGGATTCCTCCAAGTATCTCCAAAACGCTATGCCCTAACCTTTCCCTTAACTTATCCATATCTTCTCCTTCTTCCTCAAACATCTCTATTATTCTGTTTAATGATTGAGCTTGCTTTCCGGCAGCTCCCCTGATTACCTTAGCATCATAAATCATGAAGAAGGCTAATATGATTGCTACGGCAAAAAGACCTGAATCAAATCCATATAGCATTCCGATTGAGGCAGCCAAACCGGAAACTGTGGCACTGTGCGAAGAAGGAAATCCTCCGGGCAAAGCATATAAATCAAATCTAAATTTTTTCTGTTTAAAGGTTAAAAACAAGGCCTTAATGCTCTGAGCCAGAAACCAGGCTGCAAGAGCAGATATAAAAGCTTTGTTTATTAATAACTCTTGTATCATATCCATATATTACCAGATTTAATTCTTAATATCAAAGATTTTACTCGACTCTTTAAACCCCTTAATCATCTTGACTTTGGTTTGAGGTAAATTGAAGTATTCGGCCAATAATTCAATAATCCTTTTATTGGCCATATTTCTTTCCGCTTCCGCCTCTACAAAAACATCAAAGCTGTCTTCTTTCTTTTTAACCACTTTGTCTTCCTTTGAACAAGGAAAAGCCTTTACTTTAATTAACATACTTCTTTAATATTTTAAAATCTTTTTTTAAAACCTTTTTCATGTTTGGATTATATAATGCCACGGCCGGGTGATAAAAAGGAATAACAGTATTTTTCCCTTTGAACACCTTGCCGTGAATTTTACCTATAACGTCAATGCCTTCAGAAAATCCTGACATTTCCATAATAAAACGCATTGAATGCCTGCCCAAAGGACAAATCACCTTAGGCGAAAGAATTTCTATCTGCTTTTTAATAAAGCGACTACAAGCTTTAATTTCTTTTTCTTCCGGGTCTCTATTCTGGGGGGGCCTACATTTAATAATATTACATATGTATACTTTTTCTCTGTCTATGCCGGCAGATTTCAAAAGCTCGTCTAGAAACTTTCCTGATCTTCCGCAAAAAGGAATGCCTGTTGCATCTTCTTTCGCTCCAGGCGCTTCTCCGACAAACATTATCTTTGCCTTAAAGCTTCCCTGCCCAACAACAGGAGAATTCCTCTTTTTGTATAAAGGACATTTTTTGCAAAGTAAAATTTCTTTCTCTAGACTCTTAAATTCTTTTTCTTTTTTACTAATCATGGGGAAATATTAACATAATTTTATTAAATAAAAAAGAATTAAAATAATTTTAATTTATTTTTATAAACAGAGAAAATAAGACAAGTATTTATAAAGATTAGATACAAGGGAAAGGCATATGATGAAAAATTCCAAGTTGTTATCGCTACAAAACTCGTAAGGGCAGCTAGTATGCCGGCAATATAGGCATATCCTGTTTCCGTTTTTGGAGACTTCCATGATTTTATTAACGTGGGCACAGCGGCAAAACCATCACTCGCTATTGCGAATATAATTGTAATAGCTGGTTCTTTGGTTATAAACCAAAAAACTAATGCTAACGCTGATAAAAAACAACAAACATAATCAAATATTTCTAATTTCCAATAAGAATTTTTATTAACGAAAGAACTAATAAAAACCAATAGTGGACCAAATCCAGCCATAAAAACTGGCAGCACAGACCATCCAACTCCGTCCGAAACCGCAGCAAATGTTGCTATAATGGGAGCCATAGACCACATCAACCAAGTTACTTTATTAGGCTTGGTATCGCCACTTAAAGTTTCTTTTATATAAAAAATTGTTCCTGAAAAACTAATGGCGGCTCCTAAAAAAACTATATATTGCAAATATTGAATCATATCTATATTATATCAGAAAAATACGCCAAACAAAAAAGCCCCGAGAGCGGGGCCTTTGTCTAATTAATCTTCAAGAGTTCTACCTCGAATATAAGGGTGGCATTGGGAGGAATCAATCCGCCCGCGGCACCTTGAGGACCGTATCCTAAAGAAGAAGGAATAGTCAATCTTCTCTGTTCTCCGACCTTCATATTAAGCATGCCCTGTTCCCAGCCTTGAATAACTCTCCCAGCACCGAGAGTAAAAACAAAGGGAGCTCTCCCTATGCTCGAATCAAATTTTGTTCCGTCTTCTAAAGTTCCAGTGTAATCAACGGTTAATTCATCTCCGTTTTTCGAAACCGCTCCAGTCCCCTCTTTTAATACTTCTATTTTAACCTCGTCCATTTTTTGTATGCTGTTTTGCTCTGTAGGCGCATTTAATTCTTTCGGCCTTATTATAAGGAAGAAAGTCAAAGCAAGAACCAGCAATATAATCAATATTGAAAT
>JBBACM010000083.1:0-4847 GCA_041657045.1 Minisyncoccota bacterium | reverse complement strand
CATCGTCAGGCCGTGTATTCCCATACCTTCGATCAAGAAGGAGATTAACCCGGTCATAAGACACGGAAGGGAGATATACGCGCAGATCAGGCTGGCACGTTTTATCGGGCAGATTGAAGGATTTTTGGCCGGAGATAGTAATAGTGCGGTATTCAGTACGTTCATGGTGATGCAGCGGTTTTCGACCTTAACCCTGGCTATTGGTCAGGGCGGTGCAACGGCTGATGATTGGGTGGCATTTTTTATGACCGATAGAGGGCGATACGTTTATAAGGCAATGATCGCCCGGGGGGTTACGGTCGTCTGGAATATAGGCGGCAATTATGTATTGCAAGGTACTGTTGATAAGGCGGTAGCCGGGTTACACGCTCTGCACAATCTGTTCTTATCGTCGTGGTTTTGTACCATCCCGCCAATATATGCCTCCGTCCTCGGGAAGATAAGCGAGGTAGCGGGGTTCCCGGAGAGGGACGAGAAGTATTACCGGCAGGGTGTTCTGTATGTGAATGGCCTGATTGAGACATTGGCGAGGCCCAGGGTGATAGACCTATACCACCAATTCGTAACAGATACGGGTGCGCCGTTATTCGGGGCGTTACAAGACCTTGTGCATTTTCGGAGGGTATCGGTTGATTTTATAAGGATGCAGCTCGGGGGCGTGATATGAAGAAAAGATGGTACAGTTTTTTATTCAAGACGGCAGATACGGAGGTTGATGCTGGAATTGTCAAGGTCAAGCTGAAACGATACCCGGTCATATTCAAGATGCTGATTATTGTGGGGGTGCTGATAGGCGGGTTCATTTTGGCGAGGATGTATATAATGTGGTTATGCCAATGAAAAAAGTAAAACTCGCATTTGCTATTATTATAGCGGTTATTGTCTTGGCCGGTAGCAACGTGACAACGTGGTATTTCTCGCGCTGTCCGAAGATCGTAGAGGTTGTTGCACATGAGGCCGAAGCTCCTGTCTATTACAAGCCTGTTGAAGTAGTGCAGAGCAGCGGGGCGGGGGTAATTACCATAGAGGGGGCGATGATTAAGGGCAATGTATTTGCGGTTGTTGCCCGGAACAATCTTATGAGTGTTACCCGTAAATTTGATATTATTATTCCGAAACAGGTAGTACGGCATTATGGATTAAGCCTCGGGTATGGCGTGATGTATGATATTGACAGCCGGGCTTTCCGGCATAATGTAGACGCTAATTATCTGTACTCATTCGGACGCGTGTTCATCGGTGGCGGCGCGGCGTTTCAGTTTGACCGTGATCGACTTTATCAGGCGGGGCCGCGTATCTCTGCGGGTTTTACATTCTGACAGGCGATTCCGTGAAATCTCCTTGTTCCTTGTTCAAAATCAGAAATACCACCCGGATCTGTTCGCAGACCGGCGCAGGCCTCGTCAAAATGGCGGGGCCTTGCTATTCCGGGTTTTCGTACAGGTCAGTAACCATTGCGGCGTCAAACGGCGAGACGTGGCCTTCGTTCAAGGAGCTGTAATATTCAAAATACATAATCGACGTCTTATCTATATAGTCGTCATCAAGTCCAATCGTGTGTCCCAGTTCGTGAAGGGCGACTTTTTTATCTATCACCGCCAATAAAATCTTACATATATGTTTTGACAGAAATCCGCGTGTTGACGCTCCGCCGAACCAATCCGGGGCGTTGTCGACTTTACAGATATATACGATTCCGTTACCGATATTTTCAGATAACGTAAATTTAATTTTTCTACCGCTCGCAATCTCCCATTCAAGCATTGATTTTAAAACGATTGCCGACTCCTCAGGCGATAAATTGACGATAACAAACGGGATATTGCCGCCCGGCCACGGTTTAACGTCGGGGGCGTTACACGAAATAAACGCGGCGGCAAAAATCAGTGTCGTAAATATTATTTTTTTCATGAAAACACACTCCTCAATGACGCGGGGCATATAATTTTTATTGACTCCCCGGTAGCCGCGGGGAACCAGTGGGCCGGTACATAATCGACGCGAAAATTCGTATGCCCGAATATTTTAAAATATTTGAGTTTAAGTATTTGTCTGCAAAATTCAGGGGCTGGGTCGCCGGGTTCTATTTTATAAGATATAATTTGTGAGATCATGTTCTACGCCTCCCGCCGCCGCCGTGCGGATATGAACGCGGCCACGTATTCTTTCACTTTTCGTATTTTATTCTTAATAGCAAGGCCTACCGCCGGACGTTCGCCGCTAAGTTTTTCAATCACCTTTTTATGATCTTTTTCAAGTGCAAACCCGCCCGTGTTGACCATGCCAAACTGAACACATTTATTCATAAGGGCAAAATAAACGCCGGTTTCGACCGGGTGCCCGCGCTTTTGGAGTAACTCGTTATATGCAACCTCTGATAGTACGGTCGATCCGGTATTATTCCGCACCCGATACCACGCCGCCGCAACGAACATCTCTATTTGTTGCCGGGAAAACTCGGCGCGAATGGCGGCCGCGTGACCCCATGATAGAATCCCGACCGGGGCCATGATCGCAAGCAGGACGGACAGAAAAAAATGGAAGACAAATTTAAGCCAGTCGTCTTTTTGCCAGTTTACCATTCCGGCGTAAAAGTTATAAATCGATTTTTGATTGTCCGCGTCCCGCGCGTCGGTCACCGTGGCTGCGGATGTTTTTAACAGCACGTCCATAAGTCGCGTCCGTTCGCGCATGATCTGATTAAGTCGCTCGTTCGCGCGGTTAATCGTTCCCGCATATTCCACCCGCGCTTTAACGCTTTGCAGACTTTTTAACTGCCCCGTGATAATGTTCGCTTCCTCAGTCAAACGCGCGACGTTCTCTTTACACTGCGCCATAGTAAACGTCGCCGTGCCCGTTTCCGTTTCAACGCCTATCCCCGCCATATGAGAGAGCAGGGCGAACGTTTGGCCCGCCGCCGTCTGTATGACCGCGTACAGGGTGATCGCCACGGCAATTGCGATAAAAACTTTTGACCGGCGGGCGTTATAAACAGCGAATGAAAGTAATAATTCGAGCGCGACGCCGCTTGCCACGGCCACGACGACCGGCAGACCGTCGGCAATGAAACGAAAAGCGTAAAAATATGTGTCGAGCGTGATGCCGAGCGCAACCAGGGCGACACAGAATATTTTTCGGATCATAAATCCCCCAGCGATAACTGCATAAGCCGGTACTGCGCGTCCGGTATGCCGTGTTTGATATAGCGCTCGGCCGTCGCTGCCGACACGTTGCAAATTTTGCAAATGTCGTATTTTTGTAGATCATGCTTGTCCAGGAGCTTAAGTAACTCCGCCGGTTTAATTCTTGTTTTTTTCATTTCTCTTTTTCCTTATGTTTTTTAATCGTTTCATTTTCCCCACTGATCCGCCATAGCGGCGGCTATGCCGGGATAAGTGGCGCTTCTAATTTTCCACCTATCAGGTGAGGGCGCAAGTTTATTCTGTCCGCTCGCCGTCTGATTTTCCCACCTTCCGCCAAAGTCGTTTATGTCCAATATGCAAGTTGGCAATAATGGCGGCAACTGTTCAAGCCATAGACAAGTTGTCTTGCTTTCTGGATGGCCGAAAAAATGCGGTTGGATTATTTGGTCTGGTTTTCTTATTCTTGTTGAAATGCAACCAACCGGATTTTCCAGCGCCTTTCTTTTTATCGGTGCGGCTAATAGTTTTTTTACAAATACAAGCGCCTTTTCCGTTTCCTGTTTTCGTTCCGGTCTTCTTTTATTCCAATGAAGCCCGCTTGAACAAAGGAAGGTACAGGGCGGGAAAAAAATCCCCAAATCCCACCCGTCATTTATTATGTCGAAAACGTCCCCTTGATAATGCGGACCGGGGCTTTCGGTGGGCAGAAGGTCGCAACTTATGGCGTCATGCCCGCGCTTTAAAAATTCATCGCGAACAATGCCGGAAAATTCGCAAGCAATCAAAACGCGCATTATTTTACCACCTTCACGCGAACGCCGCCGATTACGCAGTAATAAACGCCGTTGATTCGAATATTGTATTCAGCGATTTTATAGGCAATCCCTGAAAGCGCGTCAAGGGCAATCGTTTTTTCTGCTAATTTTTTCATTTTGTGGCCCCGTTCGTGTTTTCTTTCTTATATTTATAATATATAAAATCGTCGTCAATTTGTCAACATTTTTTCGTCAAATTGCAATATTTTTTTCCTTTTTCTCGGCCGCTTTTTCCCGCAGTTTTTTGCACTCCCTTTCAAATTCCAGATCGTCGCCATTAAACCAGCTATGCCGATGCACTCCATTAAGGCGATACTCACGCGGCGCAAACCCCAGACCATAAAGGAACATAGCGATTTTTTGCTTAGTCATGTACCGCGACACGTTCGGCGGGGCGAACGTCGCCACGTCGCGCTCTATTGCAATCATGTCCACAATGGGCGAGGCGAACGCGCCCGCGCGCTGTTCGTACTGCGTTTCCAGCCACGACACGGCGTCGGATTTTGTGACCTCGGTAATCATTGCCAGACCTTCCGTTTCCGGCGCGGCCCCGTGCGCGTCGAACGCCGAAATGTCGAGGCTCATTAAATGATCGTAAATCCACCCCGCGCCGTTCTCAATCGCGTTGAATAATTCGTTATAGTATGCCTTGTCTTTCGGCTCCCGATTATTATAGATGACAAAAAAGCGGCGCGAGTGCTTTTCCAGGCGCAGGGCAGAAAGTTTATTTGACAGTAATAAAAAATTAGCGCAGTTATTTGTTTCATACGTCCGGGCGTATTTAGCATTGACCCGGACGCGGCTTTCAGTAATAAGCGATTTTAATTCCGTGAGCGCGGCGGAGTCGTGCGTTTCAACCTCGTGTGATACGACGAAAAGTTTTTCGGCG
>JBBACM010000082.1:0-4856 GCA_041657045.1 Minisyncoccota bacterium | reverse complement strand
GGCAGCAGTATCTAATACTACTACAAATTGTGCAACTTTTGTCGAAATATCTGTTATAGATTCACTTACAAAATTTAATGCATATGTAGTTGTTGCAAAATAAGATACATTAGATTCAACTTCAATATCTATACCTTCCAAAGTAATCACAATTTCTTTAAGTTCAATCTTCTCATGTGGAGAAAGACTGACCTTATAACCAAGACCACGCAGCGCGCGCGTTACATTATCAATCGTAGTTGTCATTTTAACCCCAATTTCTTTTTCATACCTTTATTAATAGCCTTACGAATTTCTATACGAGCATATTTAATAAAGAGTTTCCAATAATTTCGCATCGGGGATGGCGAGGTTCCGGGATGCATCCCTTTTTGCACACGGGCATCCCAACGGGGGTAATATGCCCCAAAAGAAGCACGCGAGCCCCTAAACAAAATAGATGTAAGATTATTTACGGCGCCGCCTGATGACATCGCATTCTTACTAAAACGCACAATTGGCTCCACATAAATGACAATGCTGTTTTTGCCCCGTATAACAATGCCCAAAGACTTTGCAAGAATGCCATCACATCTATAACCAGCAGAACTGCGCACATTAAATATGCGCGGTATATCAAGTTTCCACCGCGTTTGTAATTTCTGCTCGGTGCGCATATAGGCATCTCGTGCCGCATCATTTTTAAGATATACTTTTAAATCATTAATGCGGCGCTTGACGTTGGCTATCCGCGTATTTTTTACTTTTATAACTGACATAGTCACTCTGTAAATACTGAATTGGTGTTCACAAAAGCAACAGGATAAGATTTTTCCTCGCGCGCCGTATCAATCGACAAATCATCATTGATTTTAAAATTAGTCATTTGTCGCAAGAACGAGAGCGCCATTCGCCGCAGTATATCAAGTTTAATAAGGGACACAGTGGGCGCCGTGCCTAATTGACGCTCCACAAGACTTGTATAATTAATATATGTAAAGTAAGTTGCAAGTTTAATAATGGTGCGCTCTTCAAATGTTTCATCAGAAAATGTAGAACTTTTAATATTGTCAATAAAAATTTGTGATGTTTGTAAATCATTAAAAATTTGTTCATCACTTACATATTCTACTGGTATATCAGCCAGCCCAAGTTGAACATCCAGTATACATTCTGCTAAGTTAATCGCCATAATATTCCTCTCATTTCGGATAAACCAATATGAAGAAAAAAATATAGGTGTTCAAGCAACACCTGTCAATTTCGAAATGTAATTAGATGTCGTTCCACCAGTGGTTGTGGGGATGACAACTGTTTTGAAGTACTGTGTAATTAGAAAGCCATCGACCACACCCTCCATACGATACTGTTCTGCACCGGGGATCTTTGACCCGTCATGCGTAAAGTGAGTTCCCATGCGCATTGTATTAACAGTTGCAAGTGAAGTTGTGGTTAACTGACGAGTGGGATAAAGACCAATTGAATACTCTTTCTTTACCCATGACCGCAGAGACTCCTGTACATCACCAATCTGGAGTGGCTTACCCATGTGCCCAAAGAGTGCAGCCGGATAGAAGAAACTAATCTGATTAATCTCTGAATCAGTAATAGTTGTATTGGTCAGAATCTTACCAATTGCATTTGCAATGTCAGTCGCCGGATCTGCACCAGCAGAAGCCCATGTAGCCGTAGCTGCGGTTGTCTGACCTGCACCAGTTGAGAGCGCAGTGAAAGTTTCTGTGTCTTTCTTCCAAGCAAGCCCCGCTGCCGCACCATCAAGGGAAATCTGCATCTGTGAGTTCTGAATCTGACGAGCCTTGGTTTCATCAGTAAGGAACACGGGGATCTGATATTTCTTAAGACTGCCCGAAATTTCAAAGGTCGGCATATTCTTAATGCCCGCACGAGACCCTTCGGCGATTTCTTCCGCCTCAAGATACCACGACTCAGGAATTACAAACTTGTAATCCAGCCCAGCAAGACCCTGTTGAGGAATTGCCTTTGAAGACAGGAGCATCTCATCTGCTTTCTGATAAACAATCTGTTTAATAATATTTTCAAGTGAGATATCTGCATCAGAGGTTGTTACACCAAAATTATGTTTTTCCATTTTAATCACCTTATGCACTCGCTGTATACTGGTTCACAAGTACTTTAATATGCTTGGTTGATGCGGTTGCACCATCATTCTGTGCGGCTGCTTCGAGAGCAATGCCGACAATCTCGCCAGCAGCGCTCTTTAAATCGACTTCACCATTTGCAACAGTTTCGAGTGCCTGACCAATAGTAATTGCTGCATTGGTTGCAATAAGACACATCTCAACTACATTGCCGTTAATAAGAGGAAGCACTGCAACCTGAACATCGGCAACCGCAGTTCCAGCAAGATTTTCACTGGACTTCATTGCGTAGCCATCGGGACGCTCACCCGCACCACAAAGTTCCATCTCATTCGCTACTGTGTTTTTCTTAAGCAGAATACCAGCATACTGAACTGCTGTATTCATGTTATATGATACACCGGGTGACTGCACCCCTGCAATAAATCCGCCTGCCATTTTAATTCACCTTTATATATTTTCTAAATTGTTCGCCAATACCATTGGCTTTCATAAGTTCATTAAGTTTATTCACCGAGTCGGCTACTGGCATTGGAGTTACAATACTTGCTGCCGGTGTCGTCACAGGTGTAGTCTTAAGCATATTCTCTTTAACTGTACTGAGCACAGAAATACGTTGCTCGGCGGTGAGATTAGCACCAATCTTATCAGGTTCGTGCATCCCAATACCTTTCAACTCATTAACAATTGAATTTGCTTTTTCTGTAAGGAGTGCTTCATATTTAATTTTATATTCATCATTTACAGGTGCAGCAGCCGCCGTATTCAAAACGGGCGTTGGTAACACTGGCACCGAAACTGGCGCAACCGCCTGTGCTTCAAAGGTCGCCACTTTATCAGACAACACTTTAATTTCAGCTTTAAAGTCCGCTTTAATTTTTTCAATATCAGATGCACTAAATGTAACAGCCTCTGGGACTACTGTCTCTGTTACAGGCATAAAAACATAAGTGCCATCCGCATTGGATTTCATTGTAAAATTTACCATTATATTACCATCCTCAAACATTTTTGGAGGCTCTTTATTAAATTCAATATAATGAGCCTTTAAATGATTATACACACTTTTTTTATCTGTTGTGGGAATATTAGACTGATTTAATCGAGCCATAGCATTACTAATTGCATTCCAATTCACAGCGTGACTTTTGGAGTCATGATGTGGAAATTTTAAATCGCCAAATTTTTCTGGCGGCATATTCGCCGCATAAGCAAAATGTCCCGCAATAGAGCGTTTATCTGTGTTGCTTAAATCAGTCCAACCTGTGCTGGTGAAATCTTCAAGCGATGGTTTGTTCCATGCCTTACTAGTTTTACTATATTCCCAAGGATGTGTTGGCATACTAAATGCCACAAGTTCTGTTGAGACTTTTGTACCACTAATTGCAGGATTACGAACAAACGCACTACCCGTGATTATACCACTTATAAAATTACCATCATTATCTTTACCAAATTCAATTTCTGGCGATATAGAATTGAAACCATCTGATACAATGCGCGACTGTTTATTTGGGTCAAATACAAAGCCTTCATACAATATAGTATCATCGACTTTATTATAACCTAATTTATATAAATAGCCACACGCATCTCTATCATCGTGTGTAAGATAAGTTGGGGAAAGAGTAGGAGACTCAGAAAAGATTTTTTGACACAGTTCAGGTGTGAACGGAATCGTTTTACCTTCCCTACTCGTGAATGTTCCCGGTCTTGCTGTGACACCAGATACCCTCAACACATGTGAATTTCTCCACTCTATAGGTACATTATCCATAGTGTTCACCAAAAACGAAACTTTAAATACAAATATTACATTGTATTTGATAATATATAAATACTATGTTAATATTATCATTCATTTACATTTCTTAATATTTTATTTGACTCATCGCGCTGATGGGTTTCATCTGATTCAGGCGTATCTGGATAGTTCCCATCACGCTCATCACCGCCCTTAACTATGTTAGCCGTTGACTGCCCCATAGACGTTTTCGGTGGTAAATAAGGCTTCTGTGTTTCTGTGCGCGGCTGCTTACCAACTTCTTCACGCAGCTCATCTTCAGTAAATAGTCCCGTCGCCACATCAATAGCCAACTGTCTGTGTGCCTCCATTGCAGATGCCGCCAATGTAAGTTCAATTTTAATATCAAGTTTTTCTACAGGGAAGGCGGGGTCTATCTGTTTAAGACGTTCTCTAATGATAAATAACATGGCAGGCTTAATCTTCTTTGCTATCTGCACTACTTTGCTCGACACATAATTGCTAACAACAAGTTCCGACGCATAAGAGCCAGCGCCTTTACCATTAACAGTAGATGGCGGCACATTTAATGCAGTCCAAATGTGGTCTTCAATTTGACTGATAAGTGCATTAATTTCCATGTGGGCGCCCATCTCGCCACCAACTTGTTTAATATCTACTGTATCAAGCGTCACATAACCTTGGTCGGCAGCCTGCTCACTAATGCTGCGCACATATGTTGACATCATTGTCTCGGCGTCAGTCTTTGCCGCAGCACGTTTAGCAGCCCACGATGCCCCATCATATTTATCTAATGAATACACATCGGCTTTAATACTATGGTGTTCACGCGGGATACTACGAGACCGTGCCAACACATCAAGAATAGTTATCTGACGTTTCCACCACACGGACAACACGGTGCGATGCAATGGCGATATGGCGTAAATTCCATAAGTACGCCGCCCCATAATATCCGTGCATATTTGTGGCGTATCTTTATATTTAATATG
>JBBACM010000081.1:0-4909 GCA_041657045.1 Minisyncoccota bacterium | reverse complement strand
TATACCAATTTATCGGTTCCGGAGAATTTTCTGTAAATACTCCTGGCATAGGATTAAGTCAACCTGCTAAATTAGTTGATGCTGTTATTTCCGGTACGGCTGCAATATCAACAATTATTTATCAAGATATTTATAAAGATTTTCCTTGTGTTCAACTTCCGGTGTGCGGATATTATGGAACTGGGGATTGGGAAAAAGCTAAGGAAATATTATCTAATTTAGATAGCGTCGATTGGCATAAAATGCATAATGATTCTTTAGTGTGGTATAATAAATATTTATCTGCTGAAGGATTGTGGAAAAATCAGTTATTAAAAGCATATGAAAAAGGTACTCAATGATACTGCAAGGTTATTCCGGTTCAGAACTTGGGTTGTTGGTGTATAAACAAGGTAAAAAAGCGTCTGTTCAAAGGGAGAAGCATGAATATTTTTTGAAAAAGCATTTTGAATCTTTTAAGGTTCCTTTACTTTTTCCCTATGGTGAGGAATATTTATATTCATACATCGATGGTTGCGATGCTTTGAGTATGCTATTAAATGAAGAAATAGATTATGAAAAGTTAGCTAATAAAATAGTTTCTGTAATAAAAGAACTAGCTAAAGAAAAACAATGTTTCTTAGATTCATTATGCTATAATACAAGTGCTGAATGTATCTTTAATAAACTAGCTGCTAATGGAATAGATTGGAAATTAGCTGGAAAAATATCTTCTATTATTAATCTTCCAGTAACCTTATCGCATGGTGATTTAACTTTTGATAATATTTTGTTAGTTAATAATTCGTGTGATGATGTTTATTTGATTGATTTTTTACCTTTATTTTATCCTAGTTATTTTTTAGATATTGCAAAGTTATTTCAAGATATCGATGGTAACTGGACTCAAATAAGATATAATAAAGAATTTCCAAAAAAGGCGAAGAATATTATTAGAGAAATTATTTGGGATTCTTTACCGGAGGAATATAAGGTACAGCATAATGCTTTAATGGTGGTTTCTTTTGCTCGGATACTTCCGTATGCAAAAAATGAGTGTGATAGAAATATGATAAAAAAAGAAATAGAAAGATTTTTGGAGAAAATAAATTGAAGATAATTATTCCTTGTGCTGGTAAATCAAGCAGGTATCCAAATTTAAGACCTAAGTTTTTATTAACAAATCCTAATGGTAAGTTAATGATTCAAGATGTAATGGATCATTTATTTCCAAAATATGAAATTATAATTACTGTATTAAAAGAGCATAAAGAAAAGTATAATCTACAAAATATTTTTGGTAATATGCATGTTATTGATGAAAGTGCCTCTCAATCGGAAACAATATATAAAACATTGATTGATAAAGAAATTAATGAACCATTTTTTGTAAAGGATTCTGATAGCATTTTCAAATTAAATACTATAGAGGAAGCCTATAATTATGTTTGTGTAGATAGTTTAGATAATAATAGTAGGATTGATGTATTAAATAAAAGTTATGTTTTGGGAAATCCTATAAAAGAAATTGCTGAGAAAAAAGTAATATCTAATTATTTTTCAGTAGGAGGTTACTATTTTACTGATCCGAAAGTATTCATTAGAGGATATGAGGAGTCTGTAGTAAGCGGAGAAAAATATATATCAGATGTAATTAAGCATTTATTAAGTATGAATAGTTTTTTAATTAAAGAGGTTTCGGAGTATGTTGATTTGGGAACCATTGAAGATTGGCATAGATGGAAGTCAAAACATAAGTCCTATTTTGTTGATATTGATGGTGTATTGGTTGAGACATCAAGTAGATATTTTGAACCTACTTGGGGAACTACAAAAGGCATAAAAGAAAATATTAATACTATAAATAATTTGTATGATAATGGATCTCAGATAATAATAACAACGGCAAGAGAGGAAAGTTTTAGGGAAATAACAAAAGGGCAATTAGAAAGAGAAGGAGTAAAATATCATCAATTAGTGATGGGACTGCTGCATTCGCCTAGAGTTATGATAAATGATTTTTCTAACTCTAATCCTTATCCAGTTTCTGAGGCTATTAGTATTCCTCGAAATGGAAATTTAGAACACTATATAATGGAGAGATATTAATGGCTGGAGATATGGTTTTTATTAATCGTTTATTGGCTAGTCCTAATGGTTGGAAAATATTAATTCAAGATCGAATTGAAAAGGCGTTAAAAGAAACAGGTGTAAAAAATGTTACTTTATATCCGGATAAAGATTTAGCAAAAAATTTTCATGCTTACGAGTGCGCTAAGTTTGTATTATATTCGATGCATTGGCTGCTTCTTAATAATGATGCAATATTAAAAACTGGAGATAAGCTAATATTTTTAGAGGTTTATCAAATGCCAATATTTCAAATGATATACGGAGGGTTAGCTAATTTTAATACTGAAGTTTTAATTCATTGCAGTTATGATGTGTCTAAGTTTAAGCCTTTTGATTCTAGTCAAACTATATTAGAGTATTCTAAAGTTATGCCTAATAAAATTTTTCAAACTAAGGCTACTGCTGATACTTATGGGGAAACAATAGGCAGAAATAAAATTATTGGCGGCTTTCTAAATAGATTTGAAATGTGTAAAAAAGAAAAATATGTATTGTGGACTGGCTATAGAGTTGGTGATGAAACAAAAGATTATAATAAATTTTTACAGATTGTAAAAAATAATTCTCACATAAAATTTGTTGCGTGTTTGAATCAAAAAATAGATTCTGGAAATTATAGTAATCTTGAAGTCAGAACCGGATTGGATTCATATGAGTTTGTTGATGTATGTAAAAAAGCTAAGTATGTTTTGTCTACTTCTAAGAGTGATTCTTTTAGTTATTCTTTATTTGATGCCATTTCTTTTGGCGCAATTCCTTTAGTTACTGATTTATTACAGCATAGGGAATGGATACCAGAAAAATTTATTTATAAAGATACTCCGGATTTTGAATTAAAGGCCGAGCCTGAGGAAATGAAAAAAATAGTTGACTATCATTATTATGCTGATACATTTATGAGGTTAATAAGCTAATGGGCAGAAAAAAATTGCTGGATAAGGAAGAAGAGTTAGAGCAAGAACTTCTAAAGCAGCATCATAAAAAAGATGTTGGTATCGAAGACTTTGAAAAGGCTATTGATAAAGAGGATTCTTTAGGTGTTAATGAAGTAGAAGAAAAGGAATTGTCTTCTTTGACTACGAAGGAAGAGATTGATGTTGAAGAAGCTAAAATAGTTGAAGCTAAAAGAAGAAAAAAATTAAGAAATGAAGTTACTTATAAGTTAAGATTTGATGTATTAGAACGTGACCAATATCACTGCGTCTATTGTGGGCGTTCTCCCAAGACTACTCCAGGTTTGGAGGTTGTTGTGGATCATATTATCCCTTTGGAAAAAGGAGGTACTAATGATATGACTAATTTGGCTACATCTTGTTTTGAATGTAATGAAGGTAAGAAAGCTAGGATGTTGGCCATCATAGGATTTGAAAGAGAATATAATTTACCTACCGAAGAAATTTTGAGATTGACTGATTTAAATAATCGCGAAGAAAATAAAAAGTTCTTTTTAGATGATAAGAATAATGAAGCTAGATTATATTTATATGATTTATATAGACAAAAAAATGAGCTAAGGTGTATAAAAGATTGTAAGGAATGTATTGTTAGTGGCAAATTATTTTTTAATGACTGTATGGGTAGACTAAATCAAAAAGCTAGATATGGATTAGATGATAGAAGGGGTATTAATGATGAATTAATGAGAACTACACAAGGGGAGAATATAGTAACCGCTGTTGAGAATAGAACTCAGTGTGATTTGTGCTATATATCAAGAAGATGTCCTAAGTATAAAGTTGGAGCTATGTGTTATTTTGATTTTTCGGCTAATGCGGATTTTACCGATACTCGAATGGCTATGAAGATATTATTAAATACTCAAAAGGCTAGAGTATTGAGAGCTGCTTTTTTTGAAACTACCGATGGTGGCGCATTGGATAAAAACTTATCCAATGAAATTACTTTGCTTACTTCAATGATAAAAATTAACGAAGAGATGGGTGCTGATAAAGTTGGAATAAATATACAAGCTACCGGTAGTGGTGCTGGCGTTGGAATAGTGGAAAAGATATTAGGCGATATATTTAAGAATAGTAGTAATAAAGAAGAAGGCAAGTCAAAAGAAGTTAATTCTGATATTGAGGATGCTGAAGTAATAAAAGAATGATTGATTTATAGTGTGGTTTGGAGTTAAATTTTTGGGCGAAAAAATAGGTAATAATGGCAAAAGGTTTTAGGCATATTGATATTCAAGTATTGGCTGAATTTCCGCAGCGAGTTAATAAGTCGTTGTCAAGTTTGAATGGTGCTATGGCGAAAAAAGCGGCAAAAATATTGCAATCGGAAATAAAAAATAAGGCTTATGATAAAGGAACGTTAGCTAATTCTATAGACTATGTTACTGAATCAGGTAATAATGTTATGGGTTTTAAGGTGTTAGTCACTGGTGATGCAAAAAATTATGATGTATTTCAAGATGTTGGCGGTAGGCAAAAAACTTTTCCTAATATTGATAGTATAATGAGTTGGTTAAAAAATAAAAAAGGAACGCAAGGTAGAAGATCTCAGTGGAAGTCGAGAAAATTGAGCAGAAAAAAAAGAAAAGACGAGTTAAAAAGAAATGCTTATTTAGTTGCAAGAGCTATATATAAAAAGGGAATAAGGGCAAAAGACTTTTATGATCCCGCAGTAGAAAAAATTGATAAAATGGTAAACTCCGAGGTTAGGAAATGGGCGCGCAACTTCCAAATGAAATAGATATGTTGGTGTGGTTGGAAACTACGATACAAGCAGGTATTGATGTTGAGATTGCCGAGGTTACTGCTGGTAGTTTGGATAGTGAAGATGCTGATGATCT
>JBBACM010000080.1:0-4964 GCA_041657045.1 Minisyncoccota bacterium | reverse complement strand
ACCAATAGTTCCGACAGGACTACCCGCCCCGGCGATACCAAACATCAACAGGAGAATCATCAAATATTTTAGCATCTTCGTGCCCTCATATTCCCGGCAATTACAAGAACATTGGCATCCACTTCATTCAAGGCAATCTCCCCACTATGTTTCAACCACGGGTCAGAATTGATTGCCTTGCGAATTAACTTCTCGTAATGGAGATAACAATTCGCGCCCTGTTTGGTTTCAACACCCCAAAAGTAAGCCAACGTTCCCTGAACAATAGCTGCGCCAGTACGCATTCTCGCCATCGACTGCGGACTATAATCAGAGAAGTAATAAACAACCATCGTATCCGCAGCCGACCACGGACAATCAACTTTTACCGTCGGAAAACCATCAGCACCCATGATAATTGTAAAATATGTGGGAGTGTCTGCGCTTGCCGACGGATTATCGTATTTCTCCAAAAACTCAGCAACAGATTTGAACTTCAAGAGTTTCTGGTTATCGCCCGATTGAATCTTTAGATATAAAATATCTCTTAGGTCATTGTTATCGCCGGTGAGGGTAGTCGTCCTATCTCCGGCAGTAATAGACACATCATATGTTTTGATAAACCCCACCGACTGGAGACTTATAGTCAAATCGTCGAGACACTGATTTAGTGCTCGCGTGACTTCTTCTTCTTTTGATTTCTCCGTATCGGACAGATGGTCTTGAACCGTCTTAGTTATTTGGTCTAAGTCAAATAACATTCTACTGTTCCTTTATATTGACCGGCTTTATTTCATTCACGCCAATACTATCTTTGATAATGCCGTGTCCCCTCGTCTTCTCGTATTCCTCGGTACGTTTGATAGCATCGGCGAGGTCGGGACATTCCCAGATGGTCACATTGAACGACCCGGACTTACGAATGAAATCAATCTCTTTCTTGTCCGACGTGACATGAATATGATTGGCGAACTCTATACATCTTGCTGGACTAATCAGACGGTCTGTCTGTGTCCGTTGTTCTTTAACAAAGTTGTCAAGTTGGTGACGTTTAGGTAACGCCCAAAATACTATTTCACTATCCTTCACTTCAGTTTCCTTAACTGGCATAACCACTCCTTAGCTTTTAATACTACATTGTTCTTTAAGTTTTTCGATATCGGCAAGTGCCTGATATACTAATTCACGTTGATTACAGTGTACCATAACAATCGCATCTAATTTACCTTCAAAATCATACTTCTTCTGTTCGTCAAGATACATAAGTAACCACTTCTCAGCCTCATCACGACTTGCCCCAAACACCGAAGAAATCCCTACCATGAAAATACAGTCAAGATAGTCCGGCTTAATCTCAACGGCCATCTTGCCATACTTGATAGCCTCACCAAAATTCTTCTTGGCGTAATGTAGGGTAGACAGATGGTATAATGTTTGTAAGAAGATGTTATCATCCGCATTCTTTCCTTCCGACAATTCAAGAACTTTCAAAAAGGCGGATTCCATCTTATCCACTTCGGCCATATTGAAGTCACCGTCCTTGACCCACATGGCACGACCATAATCAAACCAAACATGGGGAACACTGGATTCTTCCTCTGTAAGTTTCTTACACATAGCAAGGGTTCGCTCATATTTTTGAGCCATGCGTTCTTTGGGCAGGTCATATCCAATATGATAAATCTTGAACGGTATCCTATAAATACTTGCACCATTCTTTACTTGCGGACGATTGTGAACCTTGCCCTCATATTCAGGATTATATGACCGACGGAAAAACCGTAGTGCCCCAAACCGACTCTTGACAACTCGCTGGAAAAGATTCAAAACATCTACCGCTACTATGTCCTGTTTAATATTCGGAGCTAATTGCTTGAATAGTTTTCCGTCTTCGGGAAGAACTCTCTCGTCAGCATCAATAATGAATATCCATTCCTTGGTAGCCTTGGTCATCGAGAAGTTACGATGAAACGAAAAATCCCCTTGCCATGGTTGCTCATAAACCGTCGCCCCAAAACTCTTGGCTATCTCAATAGTTTTGTCGGTTGACCCCGTATCTACTACAATAACTTCATCAACCCAACTCTGGAGCGAGGCCAAACAATCGGGAAGATATTCTTCTTCATTCTTGACAATCATGCAGGCCGAAACCGTACCCTCTTCACTCATATCCAGAATATCGTCATCCAGCTTCTCGCCCGTCTCTTTATCCAGAATCATATTATGCCATGCACAGAAATTACAATCACCATAATGTTTACATTCAAAGAACTCATCCTTAAACTGGAACTCTGGGTCAAAGAAATTGCCAACAATACCCTCATCAGAATGGTTATAAAGATATCGCCAACAGACATACATATTACCGTTGGGGGAAACCGTATACGCCCGCGCAAAGTAAGATTCGTGATTGAATGACTGTTTGCAAAGTACCGTCTTTTCGGGAACACCCTCTAATCTACTGGCGAATCTATCGTGAACCCACTTACCACCACCACATTTTCCACCAAGATAACTATAGTACATCTTACCTTGATACAAACCAAGATACTCATGGTCGGTAACAAGTTTAACTCCGGCATTTTTCATTACCTTGGCGTCTTCCTTTAGTTGTTCAACTATTGGAGGATAGGCCGGGGCATGGAAATTACTGACTATATAATGTTCTTGTAACCATTTAGCATTCTCAATAAACTCATCTATGGGAATCTGGCCCCGGTGGTATGAAACATAAAAGTTAAGATTGTCACGAGGCGTTATCTTCGCTATTTCTTTAAGAGATTCCGTAGAACAATTCGTATACATAAACGTACCAAACTGCGGGATACTGTTCACGATATCAGCACATCCCTTATAGATAGCGGGTTCAGCATTGCAGAAAGTAACAATGAAATTCGGTCGCTGTGGCTTCACTCGCGCTAATGCCTTTATCCACATATCGGGAGTGACTTCTTCCTGTGCAAACATTTCACCGCGCCATAAATCAGGTTGACTATGATTCATGGAACAATAGGCACACTTAAAGTTACATTGCAATGAGAGAAATATTCTCAAAACCCCATACGGGTAGATTAGGTCAGACATTCACCACCTCAATTATTTTATTAACCACTTCTTTCACTTCTGGATGATAAGGTTTACGCTCTTTCCAATAACTATCATCGGAACAAAAGACGTGAGTCTTCGCCCCGAATGGATTCCATTTATTTTCAAGTCTATCTTTATGTTCTTGTTTCGTCACCCATGATATCTGTGTTGCACCACATAAAGCCCCAAGATGTATCGGGCCACTTATCGGGCCAACTAACACCTTACAACTTGCCAATACATCCATCAACAAGGGCATTTCGACATCGCGCATATCAATAGTTCCGGGAATATGCAGAGCATGAGTCTTCGTCCCGATACAAACAATATTCTTCATTCGTCTTGGTATTGAAGCTAAAACTTCTTGACAATGCCATTCTTCCCAGTTCCTAAAACTTGAGTCCCAGTCATCGCGCTTACGCGCATGATAGACTACTTCAAACTGTAAATTCTTATAACGATTACCAAACTTGATAAATTCCTGTGGCTGAATAGCGATTAACTGTTCCCATTTCGGCAAATCAAGATACGGTTTCCAAACATCCGCCGGACTCAACCAATCATATCTGGTAAACTCGTCTATTGCTTCTTCAACCCGCCGCCTGAAAAATGATTGTGCCGTGACTTCATAATTGGCATCATTCATCCACATATTCGCCTTAGTACTTGGAGAGTCAAACTCAATATACTGACTGGCGAAATCAGAGTATAATGCCTTATGACCACTCGGCCCACAAACTATTATCCTATCATAATTATGAGAGATTGCCCGTAGATGACCTTGCCATGTCATTACTTCCCAACCAAGTTCACCTAACCACGGGCCAGCACAGAGAACACGCATATCACCTCCGATAGAAGGATAGGGAGAAATTAATCTCCCTATCCATTTTAGTAGGTATTAACCAGCAGTATAGTTTACAGTATTAACTATTCTGTTACCCTTCAATACCGCAGAACGTCCAACAACTTGGAAAACAGTATAGGCACTAAACGCCGTTCCAACATTCGCACGAACGATAAGTCTCTCGCCGGGAATTGACTGGAGATATCCGGTCATAGGATAACCGGCACCCAATTCAGTATTCACGGTGGTCGCTATCGTTTTCTTTATCAGTTGTGTTTCAGTCGAACCTTGTTTACCACTATGTACTTGCACGTTATTGGTGGCACCCGCAGTACCAGTAAAAGTCAAAGTCACCGAAGCATAGTTCAAAATATTCAGAACTTTGTCATCAGCATCTTTAACATGACCGGCAATACTGGTATTCACGAATTGTTCACCCGAAATCGCCACACCAATAGTCTGTGTACCGGTTGTCGTGGCGGTACTGGTATCACCATAGAAGGTCAGACCAGTAGCGGTCATGGCATCGGCGGCAGTTTTCGCCAATAGGGTCGAAGATAAATCAGCCCTAAGAGCAGCCACAAGATAGGCTCTCCATGCTCTACGTCCATCGATGTAGTCACATAACTCACCCATAGTATCATAGGCGGCGGTTGACGTGAGAATAACACCAGTAGTACCAATAGCATCAAGACCAGCCGGTGCCGCCCCGTCGACCGTAAAGGTCATCGAACTTGCGGCGACAAGAGCAATCTTCGCCGAAGACCCACCCGTTCCCAATGCCGGGACATACTGAACGACCATCCACGGGGATGTGTCAGCAGCAGTAATCGTCCGGCCAAGAAGGGGAGCTAACGCAATCGCTTCTTCAAATTGTTTAATATCCATTTCATTCTCCCCTTATACCAACGCATTAATGGCCATAGCATGGCGGCTCTCATTGGCAACCATCATACTAACCACTGTACGGTAAAGGTCATAAATATATTCGCTTTCTCCGATTCCCCTGCAATCACGCAAGAGAGCGAGTTTATCCATATACTTGAGAGCG
>JBBACM010000079.1:0-4979 GCA_041657045.1 Minisyncoccota bacterium | reverse complement strand
GTAATACGAATAACGCCGCCGATTTTGAGGGCTTGTAGCTTTCCATCATCAATCCATCGGCGCACAGTCCGGTCTGAAACCTTTAGTCGTTTGGCAACTTCTTCAATTGTTAACATTCCGACACCCCCTATACATCATTGTCTCATATTATCATAAATTGAGTTACATTCTCAATACCAAATCCCTGCATCCCTCAATAGTTTATCGACTAACCTTTTTCTATTGGAGTTAATTCCCTGATCATTGATTCAGACGCAGCATTTTTGCTATTCCAGAAGTAAAACCAGCCGTCATGCCAATATATATCAATAATTCTAAAAGGCAATTGTTTTTTTATAGTAGTCATAACTACTATTTGCCCTATTTTATATTTTGGTTAATCCCATTGTCTACACCTCCTTTACTCTCGTTGTCCACTGGACATTTTAGTGGTAGTTACCTCACCTGCTATTTGCTTCTATTTTGGCTATCAATATGTGCCATTAAGTGCTTGCCTATAAATTCGGTATAAGCCGGGGGGATGGCCTGAGCCAGTTCAGACTGATTCATCCAGCCAATACCCATAGCAATTCGGGCATCTGGAACACTAAAATTATGGCCGGTAATAGAAATCAATTTCGCTCCATTTCTAAAAGACGAAAAATGATGTACCCCGTTTCTATCTAAACTTGAGGCAGTATAAGCTCCTTTTCCCCGGCAAGCACAGGATGTATATAAAGTGTTAATTTCAAAACTGGTTTCAAAATATCGATGGCGTTTTATCTTTAGGCCAAACATTGTCCCACACAACATAACCGGATTTAAAAGGAATTTATGCATACCTCTTACATTTTCAATTATGAATAGTTTACCGGACTGTATTAGTCTTATCCTAGTATTTGGTATAAGGTTAGGGTATTTTTCTGATAATCCTGGATGACATTTAGTTACCACGCTTCCGTGTTGACACGGTGGGCTGGCATGTATAGCCGCAAAATCCTTTAAGTACAGTATTTCCCCATTCGAGAACGTCAACCCTTCACCCTTAATCAGAGCGTCCAGGGCTTGCAGAGCGTCCATTTGCAGGAATGGAAATAGGTAATGCTTCTGAAAAGCGATATCGATGCCGTAGGGTTCAAATCCAGCTCGACGATATCCTTCAGAACATCCACCCGCGCAGCAAAAAGTGTCGAGTAATTTCGGTTTATCCAATTTCTATTCCCCTTTGGCTCTCGTTGTCCACTGGACAGGAGTGATATTTTCCGCACGTCCAGTATTTGATTTGATATCCGGCCCAATCCGCGGCTATAGATTCGCACCCAATACCACTAAAAAGGCTCATGTGAGTGAGTTCATTCATAAATCACCTCTAACCCGATCATTGATAATCTTAGTTGCTCAGGATATTTACCAGGGTCTAATGTACCGTTCAATCTATCAATGGACAATCCGTAAGTGTCAGTGTCTTTCTCAAATCCAATAAATTTTCTATTCATTTTTTTACAAACTACAGCAGTTGTCCCTCCACCTGAAAAATAATCTACCACTAAATCACCTTCCCTTGAAAAACAATCAATATAATACCTTGTTGTAATTTCATCTTGCCCCCATTTATGGAATCTTTTATCACCTCCAGTCCCATCCCATTGACCGAGGACATTAGTGTAAAGGGTGGGTTTATTGTCTTTTTGATGGTAACAAAGTATAGATTTATATCCAGATATTATTTTCCTGGGCCATAAAATTGAAGTATTACCCTTGTGAACCAAAATAAAATCATAAAAATATTGCAGGTGTTGATTCAAATAACCCATTACAACATCTTTCCAGTAAGGACCTGCATAAACAATAAGAAAACCGTTTGGTTTTAATACTCTTTTTGCTTTCAATTGCCAACCATTCATATAGATAGTGGTATTCCTTTGGGTAAGGAGGATCAGTATATATTAAGTCAACACTATTTTCAGGTATTTGTAGTTTAGCTAAATCCATACAGTCACCATGTATTAATCCATGTTTTAGTGGTTTCATTTCTCATCCTCATATATCACCTCTAACCCGATCTCTTTTGCTAAACTCAGCTCAGCACTTGCGCCCTCTGATTCCTCCCAATTTTTGAGCATATAGATAATGTCGCATCTTTTGAGTATCTCCAGATCACCCTCTAAAAAGTAATCGTCCGGACACTCCCCGTCCATTCTGGCGCTATTCATGTGCGGACATATTACGGCATAACCAGCCTTCCATAAACGAATTGCAGCCATACGAGCGTTTGCAATATTTTGTTCAATATTTCCCCGATACGGGCCGGAGATAAAAACTACCTGTTTCATTTAAACTTCAACTCCGCTTTGACTGAATAAATCCTTAATATTGGATTCAGATTCAGCACGTTTGAGATTATTTATAGCCACCTGATAATATTCCGGTTTAAGTTCAACCCCGATTGCTTTACGGCCTAATTTAACGGCCATGTAAGCCTCGCTACCAATGCCTAAAAATGGAGTCAAGATGGTTTCCCCTGGATTAGAATATAATTTAATACATCGTTCGATCGTTCCTAGTTGTAGTGGGCAAATATGTTTTTCGTCATCGGCTCCGCGCGCTCTGGTGAATTGCAGTGTGTCGCTTTCAGATATGCCGTCCCATATCCCATTAGCCCATTTTATCCATGTCTCATTGTCTATTTCACCATTCTTAACTGGTAAGATTGGAATTTGATTCTCGCCATCTTTTTTGAATATTAATATTTGATCGATAAGCGCCGGACGGGAGTCACTGGAATCCCTACGCAATGAAACGAATAACAAAGCCGAACTATGAGTCCTGATTGCCTGTGCTTGTGGATTTTTAGGCACAAACGCTCTCCCAACAAATATCCATTTTTCTTTCTCGTAAGCCCTGATTACCTCTCCTGGAAAGTCTTTAATTCCAATGTAACCGTCCTTTTGTGCCATTGCCGGAATATCCGATGTGTGAACACAAGTTAATCGCCCTGGTTTGGTTACTCTCAAAACTTCTCGAATGATAAAACTGTAATGGCCAAAAAACTCAGACCAATCCCGACTATTACCTAAATCCCGCTCTGATGCTGTATATGTGAACAAATCTGCAAACGGGGGGCTGTATGTGCTTAAATCTATACTATTATCCGGTATTTCCTTCAATCGCTCGCAGGAATCACCTAGCATAGCAGTCCAGTTCGTACCTTTTTGTATATTTTCTTTATATTCAGTTTGTATCTGTATATCCAATCCCAATTCCCCCTTTTCATAATCTTTTATTTGATTAATTAAAGCCTCTTTTAATCTCCTTGCCATTGCATCTTTACGCATAACATTTTGGTATATTTCAGTCTCAACTTCATGTAATACAAGATAGACATTGACTGGATTCTTTTGACCATATCGCCACTCCCGCCGGATACACTGATAATACGTCTCCCATGAATCATTTAATCCGAAAAATACCATATTGCAAGCGTTTTGAAAGTTCATTCCAAATCCCGCTATTTTAGCTTTAGTGAGTAAGATTCTGATTTTGCCATCCTGAAAAGCCTCTAGTGATTCAGTTTTATGTTCGATAGAATCTGATCCTTTGACTTCTGTGGCTTCTGGAATAATCTGTTTTATCATCCGGCTCTCGTTATCCAACCCACACCAGATAATCCATTGTTTGTCTGAAGTTGCTATAATGTCGGCTAGTTTAGATAACTTTAGTTCGATAGTTGATTGCCGGACTTTTACCCTATCAGATATGCCGTGTAGCTCAGTAAAAAATAATTGATCTATGGGTTTGTAATCACTATTAACAAAAACTGGATTTATATTTAATTCAGGGAGATTAAAACCATCATCGTCATATCCTAAATCAGATGGTTTGGTCATTGTGATAGCCCATGATGCTAACCATTGAAAAAATGACTTTTCAGCATGATGCTTAAGTCTCCATTCCGTTCCGTTTTTATTGGAGCCCTTCTTGCGGTAGGTTTTTCCCTCAATCTCAATCGTGTGCTCTTTATTAGCATTAATAAAAAAAGTAGCCAACATTTCGGATTGTTTGCAAATACCTAAAAACTCTGTATGATTACCTAATTCTATATAGTCATTAGGTGCCGGCGTAGCAGTGCAGCATAGGCGGTATTTTACATTGGCGCACAATTCAGTCAATCGTTGCCTGATATGTCCACTTATTGATTTTAAGATTGACGATTCATCCAGTACCACAGATCCAAAGATAGAATAATCAAAACCGTCTATCATCTCGTAATTGGTTATCCACAGTTTATGATCTGTGGTAATTTCCGATTGATTACGGACATATCTTATATCAATATTAATCTTTTTAGCTTCTCTAACTGTTTGACGAGCTACAGATAATGGCGCAATGATTAATGTATTTTCACCCATAAGCCTAGCCCATTCAAGTTGAATGAACGTTTTTCCGAGCCCAGTATCCAAAAATACAGCGCATCGGCCTTTCTTACATGCCCATAACATGATATCCTTTTGCCATTCAAATAGTTTTTTATGGATTGATTCCCTGTCAATTTTAAAACCACTATCACCTATCTTATGGTATTTACTCTCTAAAAAACTATGATAATCCAATATTCTCTCTCCTTACCGGAGTCCTGGCGCTCCGGTTATGTCCCTGCTCAAACTAATGTTATTCTTTTTTGTTTTCCTTGATTATTTTTAGCCGTTCCCGATTTACCAGGATACGGTACCGAGCTATGCAAGGCTTATTTTACGTACTGATTTTATTTTTAGCCCTTGCCAGAACCATCACCATAACCGTAACCATCACCAGAACCATCACCAGAACCATCACCATAACCAGAACCATCACCAGAACCGTAACCATCACCATCACCAGAACCAGAACCATCACCATAACCAGATTTTACATTTTCCATATTGAAACTTCCTCAATACTTTTTTGTGCTTTTTCCGTGCAAGGAATTATTTCTATCGCCTGTAATAATGTTACGATATCAA
>JBBACM010000078.1:0-4981 GCA_041657045.1 Minisyncoccota bacterium | reverse complement strand
TGCAGAATTCGATTTAACTGTGTTAGAAAAAAATTGCGGAATAAAAATAGATGATGATAAGTATGAAGATACTATGCTCTTACATTGGGTATTGGATACTGAAAGAAAGCATGGTTTGAAAGCTATTATGAAAACGGAGTATGGAAAAGAAGTTGTTACTTATGAAGAAGCAAGGACTATGGGGTTTGAAGAGTTTTCTAAGTATGCTGATAACGATGCTAGGTTTACATTGTTTCTTTATTCGGAATTAATGAAGGAAGCAAAAAAGCATCCAAAAACATATGAGGGTTATAAAAAGTATGAGCTTCCATTAGTAAGAGTGCTGCAAGGAATTAATCATACTACTAATTACATAAGAGTTGATGAACCGTTGCTGAAGAAATATTGTGATTTATGTAATAAGGAATTAGAACAAATACATAAATTGTTAAAAAGTAAATTGGGCGATATTAATTTTGGTTCTGGAAAACAATTGGGTGAGGCGTTAGAGAAAGTTGGTTATAAGATTGAAAGAAAGAATCCTACTGCTGGAATGATAGAAAAAGCTAGAAAAAAAGGAGAGGAATGTATAGGAAATTATAGTTTGGACGAGAAAGCTATTAATAAGTTATATAAGAAACATAAAGGATTGATTTTTGATTTGCTTATTTATAATCGAGGTGTTGAGAAATTAAATTCAACTTATGTATTTCCAGTATATAGAGATTTGAAAAAAATTGATAGTAAAGTTTATGTTCGTACAGGTTATAATTTTATGCATCATGGAGCTAGATCGGGCCGTTTGAGTGGTGATATGCAGCAGATGCCTCGTGATGTAATTGTTTTTAAGTTTGCATATATGAATTTATTAAAAGATTTGGGAGTACTAAAAGATTCTGCTTTATATATGGATGATGATAAGTTTTCGGATTATTGTCTATTGTCTAAAGACTTTGAAACTTTAGATGAAAAAGAGCAAGAGAAATATAAAAGTTTAGTAAGTAAACACAATATAGTAAGTAAGACACTGAAGTTTCTAAAAGATCATAACTTTGAAAGTTGTAGTATTGATATTCGGAAGTTATATATTGCTATGCCAGGAAAGGTACTTGTTGACTCCGATCTTTCACAAATTGAATTAAGAATAATAGCTCATTTATCAAAAGACGAACTTATGTGTGGGTCTTTTAATAGAGGTGAAGATTTGCATAAGTCTTCTGCCGAAAATGTGAGTAGAGTTGCTGGAATGAAGTTCCTTAGACAAGATATTAAGCAAGTAAATTTTGGAATTCCTTTCGGTATGTATTGGACTGGTTTGGCTAGAAAAACTGGAATGCAAAAATCGAAAGCTAAATTAATATGGGAATCTTATTTTTTGACATATGTTGGAGTTAAAAAGTTTATTGATAGAACACATTTAGGTGCAAGAAAAAGTCACTATGTTCAAACATTATTTGGTCGAAGAAGAAACATTGATATTTTAGGTATTAATGATTATGCTGATACAAGAAAGGCTTTTATGAGAAGAAATAATGCCGAGAACGCTAGTGTTGCTACTGTGGTTTCTGGTTCTGCAAGAGATTTTTTAACTGTTGGAACCATTAACTTTTATAGAGATTATGTTAAAACCGGAAAGTGCAGAATTGTATTACAAGTACATGATGAGTTATTAATTGAGTGTGATGAGAAAAATGGTGAAGAAATAAAAAATAAGGCAAAAGAATATATGGAGAATGGTATGAAATTAATTATTCCAGTAACTTCTGAGGCAGCTATTTCTAAATCATGGCGAGGTGCTCATGGTTAATTTTAGAAAGTTATTTATTGATAGGGCGGTTATATTGTTGGATGCAAGGATCGGTAAATTATCGGATTGGGAAAAGAAATTTTTTGCTGATATAAAAGAGCGCATAGAAAATGAATGGGAAATTTCCCTTCATCAGTATAATAAACTAATGGAAATATATAATAGGATAAGATAATGAGAACTAAGTGCAATTATGCAGGTTGTAAAAAATTTAGTAGAGCGAAAGGGTTTTGTAATTCACATTACTATATTTGGAAACGACATGGGAATAGCTTTGATGGTTATAAAGTTAGGGGAAGTTACTTAGATAATGGAAGGGTTAGAAAAAAAGTTTGCAAAATTAAAGGCTGCAATGAAGTCTATTATGCTAGTGGATATTGTGAGAGACATTTTAGTAGGTACTCCCATAATGTAAAAAAACCTATCGACTCTCCTTTTGTGGAAAAAGATTTTGAAAGGTTTAAGCATCCTTTCAATAGAACTTGGCATAATATGCTATATTCTTGTTATAGTAAAGGTGGCAAATTTAACGGACGAGGTATTACTGTTTGTAATAGATGGAAAAAGTCTTTTTGGAATTTTGTGAAAGATATGGGTGAAAAACCTTTTACTACTGCGTTGTTAGCTAGAATAGATACTGATGGTAATTTTGAAAAGAAGAATTGTTATTGGACAACAAGAACTGCTTCTATGCAGAGAAAAAGGAAAAGAAAATTGTCTACACAGGATGTACTAAATATAAAGAAACGACTAAACTTAGGGGAGGGTACTGTGCTATTAGCAAAAGAATATAAAGTAGATAATTCATGTATTAGTCGTATAAAACATAATAAGTATCGTAAATTAGAATTGATGGGATAAGATAATGACTACTATTGAAGATATGAGAAAGAAGTATCCTGGCGTTAATTTTTATAATGCGCCAAATGTTAATTGTAATGTTTGTCATGGAACCGGTGAACATTTGAATGGTTTTAAGGAGTTGACTTTTTGTATTTGTACTTTTGTAGATCACGAGTTTAGTAATTTAGCTGCTGATTGTATGAAGGATGCTATTAATAAACTTAAACATAATTGGTGATTATTTTATGCATCGGGAAGTAATTAAATTTATAAAAATAGTTAAAGACTCTTTTAGGGGAAGTAGTGATGTTTATACAAGAGGAAGTTGTTATAAGTTTTTTGAGATTCTTAAATTTGTTTTTCCTTCTGCCGAATGTTTCTATTATTCTAAGCATATCTTAACGAAAATAAATGATAGATTTTATGATATAAACGGAGAGGTTAAAGATAGAACTTTAGGTAAAAGAAAATTTAAGAAGTATAAGGGTCAATTTGCTTTGCACAAATGTAAGTTTGATGTTTATAGCTTTATAGAAAAGAGTAAAATAAAATAGTGGATTTAATTGAATGTATTTATTATATTTGAATTGTGTGTTTGGTTAATTGATTTGCTTGGTTTTTCATTTTTCCTCCTTATGGTTGCCGGAAGCTTAGTCCACTTCCGGCATTTTTTTTAAGTTGCATTAAAGAAAGTTTTCTTATAGATTTGAGTATGAAAAAAGCGGTGGGAATAAAAATTATTAATAACTATTTAACTGGAGAGTAATATGGGCGGTGGATCAAGATCTGGTGGTGGATTAGGTTAAGCTTTATAGCTAATCTTTTTATAGGCTCGTATTTTTGCGAGCCTTTTTCATTTTAAATATATTGGAGAATAAGTGGTACTTAAAAGTTTTTTATATATACCAGAAAAAATGTTTGATTATAAATTGGCTAAACAACTTGTTATTGATAATCCGGAATATTCTAAAAGGGCCAACTCCGGTTTGCCTATGGGAGATATTGAACCTTCTTATACTTTATATAAAAAGTTTGAGCAAAATGGAAAAGTATTTTATAGAGTTCCTAGATATGCATTAGGCAATTATTCGGAATTAATTAATAAGTACCCGCAGTTGGTTAAAGGTTATTCGGAAGCAAAAGAAAGCATAGAGTTTAATGATAGTTCGATAGAGTTTAATGATTCACAAAAAAGCACAATAGAAAAAACAGTTGAAATGTTGAATAAGGAATTAGGCGCTATTATAGTGGCGAGTCCGGCCGAAGGTAAAACGACATGCGCAATAAAGATTGCGTCTATATTAGGAATGAAAACGTTAGTGTTGGTGCATAAAGATTTTTTGGCTGAACAATGGAAAGAGAACATACTAAAGTGTACCAACATAAAAGAGAACGAAATTGGTTTACTAAAGCAAGGAAAGTTTATTGATGGTAAGATAGTTATTGGTAGTATGCAAAGTCTAATGCGGGGTACTATTGACAATGCTGTTAATGATATGTTTGGTTTGGTAATATTAGATGAATGTCACAGAGTTGGATGCAAGATGTTTTTGCGTTCCGCTACCAGGTTTAATTCTAAGTTTAGATTAGGATTATCGGCTACACCTGATAGAGAAGATAAACTAGAAAGGCTTTATTATTATCATCTTTCTTCTAATTTAGTTATTCATAATAATGTTCGCAATATGGGAAGCGATTTTTATGTTATTGAATATGAGCGAGAAACATCGTGGAAATGGTATCCATCTTATATTCCTTTTAAGATTCAATTAATCCATAATATCGTTGCTGATGAAGTTAGAAATAGAATAATAATCGATGCCATTGTAACTCTTAGAAAAAAAGGTAGAAAGATATTAGTATTGTCTGAAAGAATATCTCATCTTATGGAGTTAATGAACGTAACAAAAAAATTACTTCCTAATGATTGTTTGGTCAGATTTTTTGGTGCAAAGAGTTTGACTAAAAAAGAGCGCATAGCAAAAATGAAGCAGGAGAAAGTAAAAGATCCTACTAGTATTGAACTGCTAAAAGGTGATGTTATATTTGGAACGTATTCAAAAGTGAAAGAGGGTGTTGATATTCCTCAGTTGGATACTTTGATATTTGCAACTCCGTTATCAAGTAAGACTACTATAATTCAAGCTAAAGGTAGGCCAGAAAGATTGGCGGAAGGAAAAAAGAAACCAGTAGTAATAGATATATATGATACTGATAAAGCATTGTTGATTGGTATGTATAAAAAGAGGGAACGTCTTTATAAGGAATTAAATATGCATAGAATTTTGTTATTTGATGACATAAAGTAAGAATAATATTTGAAATTGGTATATTAAATAGCTATATTTAATT
>JBBACM010000077.1:0-5002 GCA_041657045.1 Minisyncoccota bacterium | reverse complement strand
AAGCCTTTTTTCCGAGCTGATTCCCGTTTTAGACAGCTTTGAGCTTGCTGAAAAAGCAATCCCCGAAAAAGAAAAAGAGGATAATAATATTAAGGGATTAATATTGATTAAAAAACAACTGGAAGATTCTTTAAAAGGCTTGGGATTAAAAAAAATAGAATCATTAGGAAGGAAGTTTGATCCTAATCTCCATGAAACAGTAGGAGAAGAAGAAGGAAAAGAACCAGGAGTGATATTTGAAGAAGTTGAAAGTGGGTATTCTTTCGAAGATAAGGTTATTAAACCTGCTAAAGTTAAAATTGGCAAATAAGCTGCTTATCACTCTTGACAGATGAGTGATAATTGATATATCATTAAAGAATAAAAATAAAAAAACAACTATGGCAAAAATAATGGGAATTGATTTGGGCACAGCTATCACTAAATATGCTTCTATCGTTAACGGGGAGCCTAAAGCTCTTGAAAACAGAGAAGGCTCTATTTTGACACCTTCAATAGTCGCTCAAACTAAAGGAGGAGAAAGAGTAGTGGGAATACTCGCTCAGAGACAAGCTATTACTAATCCGAAAAATACAATCTCCGGAGTTAAAAGATTTATCGGCAGGAGATTTTCCGACCCGGAAGTACAAAAAGAATTAAAGCTTCTTCCTTACGAAACTAAAGAAAGAGCTGATGGCGGAGTCGAAGTTAAAATGGGCGACAAATGGTATAATCCTATTGAAATATCTTCAATGATTTTACAAAAGGTTAAAGCCGATGCTAAGGATAAGCTGGGAGAAGACATTAAGAACGTCGTTATTACCTGTCCGGCTAACTTTGACGATTCGCAAAGGAAAGCGACTAAAGCTGCCGGAGAAATTGCCGGATTAAACGTTTTGAGAGTAATTAATGAACCGACAGCGGCTGCTTTGGCCTATGGTTTCGGTAAAAAAGAAGCCAGTAAAATTTTAGTATATGATTTCGGAGGAGGAACGTTCGACGTTACTATTCTCGATATTTCTCCGGACACGGTTGAGGTGTTGGCTACCGGAGGAGAAGCCCATTTGGGAGGAAACGACTTTGACCAAAGGATAATTGACTGGCTTTTAAAGGAATTTAAAAAAGACAATGGAATTGATTTAAGTAAGGATGCTTTGGCATTGCAGAGATTGAAAGAGGCTGCTGAGAAAGCAAAAACCGAATTGTCAAGCTCAATGGAAACAAACATCAATCTTCCTTTCATCACTTCCAACGCCGATGGACCGAAACATTTGGAATACAAAATATCAAGAGCGCAATTCGATTCAATGACCAATGATTTGATTGAAAGGTCTATTGAGAGGGTGAAGAAGACTATAGAGGAGATAAAGATGAATAAAAATGAAATTAATGAAATTATCTTAGTCGGAGGAACCACCTTAATCCCTTCGGCCAGAGATGCTGTTAAAAACTTCTTCGGCAAGGAACCTAACAAATCTATTAACCCAGAAGAAGTGGTTGCAATCGGAGCAGCCATTGAAGCTGAGATATTGACTGCCAAGGAAGAGGGCAGGACTCCAGAAGGAGACATTAAAAGCGTCCTATTGCTTGATGTCTTACCTTTATCTTTAGGAATCGAAACCTTGGGAGGAGTTTCCACCCCGATGATTGCAAAAAATACAACCGTCCCGACCTCAGGCTCTCAAGTCTTTTCTACCGCTGCGGACAATCAAACATCGGTTGAAATAAATGTCTTGCAGGGAGAAAGATCAATGGCCAAAGACAATAGGTCGCTCGGAAAATTCATTTTGGACGGCGTACCGCCATCTCCGAGGGGTGTTCCTCAAATTGAAGTAAAATTCGATATTGATGCTAACGGCATATTAACCGTTACTGCAATTGATAAGGCTTCAAATAAATCTCAATCAATTAAGGTCGAGGGCTCTATCGGACTGTCCAAAGAAGAGATAGAAAAAATGAAAAAAGATGCGGAAATAAACGCAGCAGATGACCAAAAGAAAAAAGAGGTTATTGAGGCTAAAAATATTGCCGAGAACTTAATTTACCAGTCCGAAAAAACACTGAAAGACGCCGGAGAAAAAGTTTCCGCCGAATTGAAAAAGGAGGTTGAGGACAAAATTGAAGAATTGAAAAAAGTTAAAGATGGTGATAATATGGAGGAGATAAAAAGAAAGACGGAAGAGCTTTCACAGGCCATTCAGAAGATCGGAGCACAAATGTATCAAAACCAAGAACCGAAGAAAGAACAGGGTCCCGAAGACGCTCCCGAAGCTGAAACAGAGAAGGAATAATTCATTGAATTATCAAGAATGGCAAAATCATTTGATTTTGCCTTTCTTATTCATTTATGCAAAAAGATTATTACAAAATACTGGGAGTTGAAAAAGGCGCTTCGTCCGAAGACATTAAGAAGGCTTACTATAAGTTAGCCCATCAATACCATCCCGATAAAAAGGGAGGGGATGAGGCTAAGTTTAAAGAAGTGAACGAGGCCTACCAAACATTGTCAGATAAAGACAAGAGAGCCCAATATGACCGATTCGGGACCACCTTTACCGGAGGCCAGCAACAGGGCGGATTTAACCAGAACATCAACTGGGAAGATATCATGGGCAATATGGGAGGTTTTGGGGGCATAGAAGACATATTTGAAATGTTTGGAGAGGGTTTCGGTACGTCAAGAAAGAAACCGAAAGATGTAAGAAAAGGCAAGAATCTTGAGGTTTTGCTTGAACTTGACTTAGAATCAATTCTTCACAATCAAGAAAAAGAAATATTTATAACCAAGAATGTTAAGTGCTCAAGGTGCGAGGGCAGTGGAGCCGAACCCGGAACCAACGTAAAAGAATGCTTTACTTGCAGAGGAGCAGGAAGAGTGCAGCAAATAAGAAGAACTATCTTTGGAACCATCAGCCAGCAGGTTATATGTCCAGAATGCCACGGAGAAGGAGTTAAGCCGGAAAAACCGTGTAACGTCTGTCACGGAGAGGGAAGAGTAAGAAAGGAAGAAAAAATAAAGGTAAACATTCCGGCCGGTGTTGACAATAACCAGATAATTAAGGTAAAAGGGAAAGGTGAAGCTGGAAAGAGAGGTGGCGAAGACGGCGATTTATATGCCAGAATCGCAATTAAACAGCACAAAATTTTTGAAAGAAGCGGAGACGATATTTATATCAAACAAAATATTACTTTTTCCCAAGCGACACTGGGTGATAAGATAAAGATTCCTACGCTAGAAAAAGAGAATATTATAGTCAGCGTTCCTAACGGTACCGAATCAGGAAAAATCCTCAAAGTTTCCAAAAGAGGCATTCCTCATTTTTCAGGTATTGGCAGGGGAAACTTATATATTCAATTAAATGTTGAAACACCTGAAAAGATAACCAGAAGACAGAGAGAATTACTTGAAGAATTAAAAAAAGAGGGACTTTAATCCCTCATATGCCCCAATAGCTCAGTTGGTAGAGCAACAACCTTTTAAGTTGAAGGTCACAGGTTCGAGTCCTGTTTGGGGCACTAATCTATTATTATCTACGTATGTCTACTATAGAACGTTATATATGTAACGGAAATAAGTATACTTTCAGGGACGGAACGATTACGTTGCCAGTTTCTTTAAATAGTCTGCCCGAGGAATTGGAAATTGAAGGATTTAAAATGCTTTCAAAGTCCAATTTCCATATCAGCCTGGTCTGTATAGGAAAAATAATGGAAGAGCAAAAAATATCGATTCCTCATTTTGAAGATCTTGTGATTAAAGATTTTTGTAATTTTATAAAAGATAATGATGTTTCATTAATAAAATACAGCAACGAATTCCGACTTGTAACACAAAATGAAAGGAAGTCACTTGTCTTAATGTGTGAAGTATCAAATATAGATAAATTCTTTGATACTCTTAATAGAAAATATAAATTAAGCTTAGAAAATCAGCCTACGCATATTACTTTATATACGCTCCAACCCGATATGGGCATCTTTATTTCAGATTCAAAAGATTTGGAACAGTTAACTAGGGTAATTGAAAATCCAATAAAAAAATTGCTATTTGGTTCCAATTAAAAAATATTAGGGGCACATTGACTTTTCTAGAAATATGTAATATCTTTAACCCGAAAGGAGGTCTTTCTTGTGTTTAAATCATTAAATAGACTAATCAGTACCTTTACAGGTAAAACTGGAGATGAGGTTGAAATTAATATCATTAAAGTAAAATGCCCACCAGGACAGGAAGAAGATAAGTATGGGCATTTAGCTATGTTAAAAAAGCTCAATGATACATACCGTTGTCCTTGCGGAAACTTTCTTGTCTATAAAGATGATAGCTTTAAAACTCTCATTTGCCCCGATCCTAAATGTGGATTCGAAAAACCAGCACCACCACTACCAAACAAAACCTAGCGCAATGCGCTACTTTTTTTATTATTATATAATTTAAACATTTCTATCACTTGGTTCCAATTGGCGCATATTAGACGCACACATAATTTAAGGTTCGAATCCTATCACCCGAGCAAAGTAGGACAAGCAGGGTCAAAAACCCTGTTTTTCCTTTTATTTGAACCGATTGTTTGAGGTTCGAAAATTTTATTTAGCTTGGGTACCCAGTTAGCTAAAAAGTCGAATGCCAAAGTGTAATTTGGCGTTATTCTATCCTCGTCTTGTGTAAGGTTCGAAAAAACATAACTCAAAAGCAATCTCTTCTCTTCTGTGGTGACTTTTTCGCTTTGATAGATATCTTTTGCCCTTGAAGCAAGCTCGTGGATAGCGTAACCGGCCTCGTAATAGCTCGTACGGCCTTCGCTGAGACGTTGGAGAGTATCCAGAGCGACTTCCTTTTCCTTTGTCGCTCCAGACATCATTTTATCGCAAAGAGAAGGTTCTATTCTCCCATCAAGCTTATCTCTGTAAGCACCCTCAATCCTCCTGTCAGCGCTAGCAACGATTTGAACTAACTCATTTCTTTGGTTTGTGTTGTAATCTATTTCGTTGGCGTGACTTTCTTTCAGGGCTTTTTCTATCC
>JBBACM010000076.1:0-5012 GCA_041657045.1 Minisyncoccota bacterium | reverse complement strand
GCAGCGCGCGCCACTGACGACTACCGATTACAGCACTCGCGGCCCCAGAGCGCGCGCACTGTCCACTGACCGGGACACGTGTAACCGCACAATGGGGCCGCGGTTTTGCGTGGGGGCAGTAGCATGAGAGTTTGCCGGTACTTACAAGCACGCGGGCGGGATCACAGTCACTTCTGCCCAGTCTACCAGCGAGCGGGAATAGCCCCCGTGCGTGACTGTACGAAATCGGCTTGTGCGAACTACACTCCTGCCCGCGCGCACGGTGCAATCGACTGGGACGGGGCTGCGCGGGACAGGTTCGCAAACGCTGACGCCGACTGCACGGTAGCGGAGTGGTGCAGCGTACTACGGGAGCGGGGCTGGACCTGGGACGAGATCGGAGAGGAGCTCGACAGTTCGGGGGAGAACGCACGCCGGGCCTGCGACAGACGCAAGGAGGAGTAGGCATATCTGCGAGGAGGGCGACGATGGACGCGATGCCGGCGAGGACGGGACCGACGACGAGGGATAGCGAGACGGACCTGTCGCACACGTACGAGGTCAATCACTACGAGGCTGTTCCAGGACGCAGGGAGTTCACTACGCTACTCATCGGCGGAGGGCACCTGCAGCTCGCTGTTGGTAATAGCGGCGGTAGCGGTAGCGCGACCGTCCTCGCCAACCGCGCGGACCTGGCTACTCTCCGCGACCTGCTGACCGACTACCTCGATGAGACGGAGAAAGAGGAGGGCTGACAATGGCTGAGCAGAGCCCGCACAAGAGCCGATGCCAGGGCGGCGGCTGATGCAGCGGAGACCCGCATCGCAAAAGCGCGTGACATACTGCTCATTGTTGGCTCCGACCTTGCCCTGCTGGCGCGGGTGTACGCGACGTACGTCCGGGGCGCGTGGATGTTTGCGCTTGCGGCGCCGGGCGACGAGGAGCATCCGTTGGGCGACGACATACGCGGCGTTACGACGACCTGCGCGGACTGCGACTACTCCACGCTGCTGACGGTGCACGCGCCAGCCGGAGCATTCTTCACGACGCGTGAGGGCCGGAATGAGCTCGCCGCGCAGCGCGCAGTTGAGGGGTTGGAGGAGTAGGCTTACCATTGACTCGCAGGCTCGTTTGTGGTAGACTGTAGGCACCTCTGGCAGGGGAAGAGTTCCGTGATAGAACTAAACATGACTACCACTTCGGCCCCGGTGCCTATCACGCGTTTCCTCTGCCAGAGAACGCATGTTACCACCGGGGCCGCGCTGTGTTCTGGAGAGGTTTGGAACCGAACGCAGGAGGCTGTGATGAGACAGAGTGACGCGGCATGACTACCTCTGGCGACACCAACAAGAGGCGTTCGACTTCCTCAACCCACTGGGCTCCGGGATGCTGGCGATGGGCATGGGCTCGGGCAAGAGTGCCACGGCTGTTGCGCTCTGTGAAGCGTGGGATTGCAAGCTCGTATTGATTGTAACAAAGAAGTCAGTCATCCCCGTCTGGCCCCAGCAGATTGCCGAACACGGCGGTAGCACGTGGCACGTGCTACCACTTGACCGGGGAAGCGTCGCCGAGCGGGCTAATAGGATGGGGGAGGCTGTTAAGATGGCCAGGAGCTCTGGCGATCCCCTGGCTGTAGTAACCAACTACGAGGCGGTAACGCACACGCCGCTCAGTGCGCGGCTCAAGGCCGTGCGCTGGGATGCCCTAGTCCTGGACGAATGCCACTCGATCAAGGCACCTGCCGGTAAGCAGTCCAGGTACCTCGGCAACCTCGCTAAGGGCATACCACACAGGCTCGGGCTCACAGGTACGCCCATGCCGCACAGTCCCCTTGATGTCTACGCTCAGTTCCGGGCGATCTGGCCCGGCCTCTTTGGCTACACCAACGCAGCGTTCAAGGCACGCTACGCCATCTACGGTGGCTTTCAGAAGCAGCAGATAGTCAACTATCAGAACCTCGACGACCTTCACGCGCGGATGTACCAGGTCACCTACAGGTGCCGAACAGAGGACGTGCTTGACCTCCCCCCCACGCTAGACGTGAACAGGTATTGCGACCTGGAGCCTGCCACGATGAAGGCGTATCGCGAACTGAGAGACGAGCTGATCGCGGAGTTCGACGCTGGGATAGTGTCTGCCGATAATGCTCTGGTCAAGCTGCTGAGGCTCGCTCAGGTGGCTAACGGCACAGTTACCACGGCCGACGGCCGCGGTATCTGTGTCGGCACCGAGAAGGCCCAGCTCCTCGAAGAGGTCCTCGGCGAACTCAAGGCAGGGTATGACCAGAGGCAAGAACCTCTGGTCATATTCTGCCGCTTCCACGCGGATATGGATACCACCCATCGCGTCTGCGATGCGATGGGTCTGGGTACTTGCGAGCTAGCCGGCCGAGGTCGCAGTGAGCTTGCCGCCTGGCAGGCAGGGCAGGCCCCAGTCCTCGTCGCTCAGTTTCAAAGTGGCGCCGAGGGCAATTCATTCGTCCGGGCCTGCTACCAGGTGTACTACTCCAACACCTACAGCCTCGGGCAGTACGAGCAGACCCGCGCGCGCGTGCACAGACCGGGCCAGGAGCGGCCTGTAACCTACATCCACCTGCTTGCCCGCGGAACCATCGACGAATCGCTACAGAAGGCGTTACAGCGCAAAGCAGACATAGTGCGGACGGTGATCGACGACATGAGAGGGGCGAGACGGGATGGACCTGACGCAGGAACTCAAGTGGCTGGAGCTGGACAACGAGATCAAACGGCTGGAGGCGGAGGTCAAGGACCTGAAGGAACAGCGGGAGGCTGCTATGCAGGAGGTGCTCGACGGCTGGAGCTGTAGTGGCCTTGGCAGCATACGGCTCAACGGCGAGACCATCTACGTCCGCAACGACATCCACGCTGAGCTACCCGAGGGCAAGGCAGCGGCAGTTGCCCTGCTGAAAACGACAGAGCACGCGGCAGTCGTGAAGGAGGACGTCAACTCCCAGACGCTGGACGCCCTAGTTCGGGAGCTGACCCGCAATGACGAGAACGACCGGATCTACGACAAGCCGCTACCACCGGAGTTCGAGGGGGTGATAGGCAAGTTCGAACGGCAGGTGCTGGGCAGACGCAAGGCCGACTAACATCAAGGAGAGAGACAAATGGCAAACGACAAGATGGCAAAGACAGAGACACAAGTGGACCTCGCGAAGGTGCAGGAGGCCATGTCGTACCTCGACGGGGAGGAGTTCGGCGTATTCGACTTCCCCGAGGTCTCGGTCCCGAGTGGTGGCTCTACCACGTGGGTAGTGTCCACGACAGAGGGCGAGACGGAGACCAAGGTGCTCGACTGCATCCTGCTGGACATTCAGCGGGTGCGGCAGTTCTACCCCGGAGAGTTCACCGGGGAGAGTGTGCCGCCCCAGTGCGCCAGTCCCGACGGGCACAGGGGTATCGGCGACCCCGGTGGCGACTGCGCTACCTGCCCCCACGCACAGTGGGGGTCCGCCGCGAACAATAGCCAGGCATGCAGCGAGCGGCGCCACGTGCTCCTGCTCCTGCCGGGATCGGTCCTGCCGTACTTCCTCAACGCGCCACCGTCCAGCATCAAGGCACTGAAGCGGTACACGCTGCAGGTGGCCGGCAGCGGCGGGGCGTACTTCAGCGTGCGCACGAAGATCGCCTTGGAGAAGACCAAGAACGCCACGGGCATTGACTACAGCCAGTGCGTGTTCAGCGCAGGCGAAGCCCTGGACGAGGCGACGCTCGCATCGGTCACTGGTATGAGGGAGGCTCTCAAGGGCATCCTGTCGCAGGCGGCCTTGAGGCCACAGCAGGCTACTGCTGCGCAGCAGCCTGTGGGGATCAACGTAAACGACTTCACAACCGACATGCCGGCGACAGAGTAGGCTGAAGCCAGGAATCTCGGGGGGCTCTGTTGAGCCCCCCGAGGCCTCAGGAGGCGCCCGGTATGGAGGAGTTCCTCCGCGCACTATACGACGACCTACCAGATGGGGCGTGGTGGTACCTGTGGACGCTCGCGGCAGATCACAAAGCTAAGGTGACCTATTGGATGCAGGGCATGGACAGAACGGCAGACATCCTGTCTGCCGTGGGTCCCGTTCATGTCTACTACCCGATATGCTGGGCCGCTGAGCAGGGCAAGCCAAACCAGCGTATCAGCGCAGAGGGCATTCAGCCGGCGGGCCTAATCGGTCTTGTCTGCGACCTTGACTTTCAAAGCCCGGACAAGCCCCACGCTCCAGCAGGAGAGCATGATGCTCTCCTGCTGGCAGAGAAGTTCCCCCTCCCACCGACCTACTGTGTGCACAGCGGGCACGGCCTGCAACTCGGGTGGCTATTCAAAGAGCCATTAGCCTTTGGCGCTCCGCAGGAGCGTCAACAGGCAGCCGAGCTAAGCCGCTCCTGGGCCTACACGCTCATGAGTATCGCAAGCAAGCACTCCTGCGAGATGGACTCCGTACACGACCTACCGCGCGTCATGCGCCTGCCTGGAACCTGGAACGTCAAAGACCCCGACCGGCCGATACAAACCCAACTGCGCTGGCTGGACAACGACCAGCGGTACAATCCCCACGAGTTTGACGAGTACCTCGTCGAGATACCAACGCTGCCGAAGACGCCACTGCCGAATGTAGACCTGGACGCGAACTTCCCCCTGGAGAAGCACGAGGCGCTTCTCCAGGCCTCTGCGGACTATGCAGAGGTCTGGACCAGAGGGGAGCGTATCGGCGACGGCTCCTGCTCTGCCTACGATTGGGAGCTGGCGAAGTTCGTCGTCTGGGCCGGGTGGTCGGATGACGAGATCGCCGCCCTGATCCGGGAGAACCAGCGCCAGCACGGTAACAAGCCTGGCAAGGACAAAGACAACAAGTACATCGCACGCACCATCGCCAAGGTCCGCGACAAGTACCAGGAAGAGGTATCCGAGCAGCGGGCCGTGGAGGTCATTGAGGATGAACACGCAGACCGTGACGAGCGCATTCAGGGCTTAGCGCGGCGCTTCGACATAGAGCTGACGAACATTCAGTTCGTGCTCGGTGA
>JBBACM010000075.1:0-5416 GCA_041657045.1 Minisyncoccota bacterium | reverse complement strand
AAAAGCTCAAAACCCGCGCCCTGACTACGTAGTAAAACACAGAAAAACAGCACTTTAGAAACAGGCAAAAAGATGTACTAAAAAGAATACAAAGTAAGGTAGAATCGCTGAAAGCCTTTAAAATACGCTGTTTCGGGACACGTTTAGGGAGATTCTACGGACAGATAACCTACAAACCATGGTTTCAAAAAGCTACGAGGCTACAAATGAGCCTATATGGAGGTTTTATGAAAAAGGTTGCAATAGTGGGATATGCGCCAAGTTGGAAGGATGCGCCGTACCAAAATAAGGAAACCGAGATATGGATTATGAATGATTTGTACGACATTGTGCCAAGATGGGACCGCCTCTTTGACATACATATGATCGACGAAATCAAGTCCAGAAAAAGCCGTGGAGAGAAAAAAGAACTGCACTACGAGATGCTTAAAACGCTGGACAAGCCCATATATATGCAGGAACATTACCCGGAGATTCCTGCAAGCGTAAAATTTCCACTTGATGTGCTGGCAAAAAAATATCACATTCCGTCCATGGGCGACAAGATATTCTTGACATGTTCCGTCTCTCACATGATAGCTCTGGCGATTGATGAAGGTTTTAAAGAAATACAATTATACGGGATTCATGAGGCGGTTGACTCCGAGTACAAAGACGAGATGCCATCTGTAGTTTATTGGCTGGGATATGCTGCAGGCAAGGGGATAAACATCTTAATATCACCCGACAGTCCTCTTTTAAAAGGATACTACATTTACGGTTACGAGGAACCGGGATACACAGAATTTCACCGGTCTTTGGATACGGAAGCGAAACGGATAGAAGCCATAAAGCAACAGGCAATTTCACATCAACAACGATACAGGGACGAAGAAAACAAATGCATCGGAGCTTTAACGATGCTTGACCATATAAAAAAATTAACCACCGCGTAAGGAGGGATAGCCTTGAAAGATGAGGTTGTAGAAAAGGTTGATTTCACAAAAGAGATGGATAACATTATTCAATCTCTGACAACCAAATATAAGATCAGCAAAAGCAAACTTCTGAATTCCGGTGGGGGATCGGCCTCGGAGTTTGCTGAAAAGATCGAGAAACTTAAGAGTTCTTTGAAGAAGCAGGGGGTTACCTCTGAAAAGTTTAATGAGCTCTTTGAGAATTATGAAAGGAGTTGAAATGAATGAGTGCACCAGACGATATCATACTTGGCGACGGCGTGTTTGCGATAGGACAGACTACGTCCTCTATGACCAATATTGCATTAACCAGAGGCGGCGGCGTATTTTCCGTTGAGAGGGAATACCGACAGATTAACGCTGACGGAGACTTTGGTATTGTAAAAGGCAGAACACGTCTTATTAGGTCCATCGCAAAGCTCAACATGAAAAATCTTGAGATTGTGCCTGACGATATGGATGCCTACTATCCGTCGATTTCAGCGAATCATACAACGGGAAGTACATCTGCAATAATCACAGGTGCGGGGCTGACAAGCAACGTTACTTCAGCGGATTATAGTTATGCCACATGGACGGGTTACAACAAGGCGGGCAGGTCGGTCCACATCGAGTTAAAGAATGCGATCAACCTTGAAAACATAAATTGGCCTCTTGTAGACAAGGAAGAGATCATTAACGAGTTGACTTATCAGGCCGCTTACGGATCCACAGAAAGAACAACTGAACCCTGGAAAATTGTGTTCACAACTACGAGCTCATAAACAACGGGGAGGGCATCCTCCCCCAAAAATCATGGAGGTAAATCATGGATATTAAATTAAGAGCTTTTGAATTTGGCGACGTGCCAAAGCTAAGCAAGATACTCAGAAAAATGGATTTGAAGGATGACCTGAAAAGATTATTCTCCGTCCCATCAATCAAGGCCGGTGATACAGAACCCGAAAAGGCAGCAAAGAGCAGAAAGGCAGAGGAAACCGGCGCAGAATTTGCTGCTACTGCCATATCAAATATTTATCAGGCCGAAATTGAAATATACGAATTCATCGCTGGCTTAAGTGGATTAACCATTGACCAAATTAAAAAGCTTGGCATTGAAGACCTGAAAAACATGTTCACCGAATTCGGCAAAAACGCCGGAGGGATGGTAAGTTTTTTCAAATCTGCGGCGAAATAGATGAATTTGACATCTACGATATTCTATTGAGCCGTTACGGAAATATCGAATTTGTTTTTAAACTTAGTTATCAAGACGGGATTGACTTATGCACAAAAGCAAAACAGGAAAAACAGAAGGACAGAAAATACCTTGTTTGGGCGCATTTATACGAGCACTATACGAAAAAAACATTCATGAGCTTCGAGGAGTTCTGCATAGAAAGCAGTCCCAAGAAGCCTGAAATAATCGGCAAAAAAAAGACAGCAAAGGAACTTATTGAGGAATCAGATGCGATAAAGCGGCAAATTGAAGGCAGGTGAGTAAGCCTATGGAAAAAACAAGAATATGCACAGGATGCAACAAAGAGTTGCCAGAAACTATGCAGTATTTCCATAGGCTCGGCCTTGATAAATTTCAGAGTAAGTGTAAAGATGCCGCAGAAAGCACGATAAGGTTACTGCATAAAGGTGGCGATAAATTATGGAAATTTTTAGGTTGTTCGGAACCATCTTCCTGGACAGTGAAGATGTCAATAAAAAACTTACCGGCGTTGACAAGAAGGCTGCCGGTGTAGGTGAAACGCTCGGTAAGATGGTAGGTACTGCTGCGAAGTGGGGAGCTGCCATAGGCGCTGCTGCCGTTGCTGCCGGAACCGCCTTATTTAAGCTTGCGGAAAACACTTCCGATATTGCATCTGAAATAAATGATATGTCCGAGCGAACCGGCCTCAACACCGACCGCCTTCAGGAGCTTAAGTACGCCACCGGTCAGGTAGGAGTAGAGTTTTCTTCCTTGACAACCGCAACGAAAGGATTGACAAATTATCTTGCTGATGCTGCTGCTGGCGGCAAGATACAAACCGATACCTTTAAAAAGTTAGATATTGAACTAAAGAATACCGATGGAACCCTTAGAAAAATGGATGATGTTTTTCCCGAAGTAATCAATAAGCTTGCGGATATGACCGATGAAACCCAAAGAAATGCCATAGCATCTGATATATTCGGGAAATCCGCTACTGAGCTAGTCCCATTATTAAACCAGGGGAGCGCCGGCATACAAGCGCTATCAGACAAGGCCCACGAGTTGGGGATAGTCATGTCCGGAGAAGACATAAAGGCCGGTGACGAATTCGGGGATACTCTGGATTCTGTAAAGGCGGCTGCAGGCGGCGTACTGAATCAAATCGGTTCACTTTTGATACCTATGTTTCAAAAACTGGCGAACTGGATTTTATCAAATATGCCTCAGATCAGGGAAACTATCAAAAATGTATTTGATAATATCGGAAAGGCCGTTGAGACCGCTAAAAACATATTCAACGCAGTCCTTCCTGTTCTCGCGGGGGTTACGGCGGGAATAGTAGCTTTCAAAGTCGCAACAATCGGGGCGATGATCATCAAAGATTTAGGTATCTTGGTATCCACTTTAACGATTATATGGAAAGCATATCAATCTGGAATGAATTTGGCGACTATCGCACAAGTAGGCTTTAACAATTCTTTAAAGGTTAATCCCATACTTTTGGTTGCCACTGCTATAGGCGTCTTGGTTACTGCCATTATTTATTTTACGAATAAGACAAAGCAGGCCGTAGATGAATTAAAGCAAAAAATGATCGAACAGTACACAGCTGAGCGCGACGCCGCTATAGAGGCTATAACCAAGACCACGGAGTTACGCATGAAGGGAATTGATGATCAACGCTCAGCAGAAGACATTGCCCACAACGGACGCATGGAAGACCTTCAAAAGGAATATGATGAGGCACTGAAGAAAGGCGAAAAGGAAAAGGCGGCCCTGCAAAAAGACCTGCAGGAAAGAAAATCTGCTCTTGATCAGGCACACGAAGAAGAGATCAAACGCATCCAGGACGAATACGGGATTTTTGAAGAAAAAGCGAAGAGCAAAACAGCCATTATTCAGGAAGAAACCGACAAGCAAAAAGGCGTTGTCGATGAAGTCCTTGCTCTTTCGGAGGATGCAGCTCAAGCCGAGGGAGATGCTTTCGTCAAAACATATGATGAGATTCTTAATAAGGCCCAGGAAATCCATGATGAAAAAATCGCAATGTATGAGCAGGAATATCTCGCGGCTGTTGGTCTTATAAATGGTAATCTTGACGCCACTGTAAAGGCATTGCAAGGAGAAATAGACGGCATCCGGAACAAAACCGCGGAAGAGGAAAGGCTTGCAGAGGAAACAGCCGACAAGCAAAAGATCATCGACCTACAGTCCGCTGTAGATTCTGCCACCAACGATGAGGACCGCAAGCGGGCAAATGAAGAATTAGCCAAAGAGATCAACCGGCAGAACAGGGAAAAGGAACTTGAAAACCGAGACATTCAAATTGAATCACTCCAGGATCAAATTGATGCCGCGATAGAAAAAGCCAAAGAAGAAAAGTCCAGTGCCCTTGAAACGTTGAGATCAAAGATAGCAGAACAGCAGATTGAAATCCAAAAGGATACCGACTATAAAATAGCCGAAATCCAGCGTGAACGCATAGAAAAGGAAACTGCCGAAAACGCCAAGTATAAGGCTGCATCAAAGTCACTTGATGACGAAAAGGAAAAACTGGATAACTGGATTGAAGAAGAATATAAACCTGCACAGCAAAAAAAACTTAATATAGCGACGATCATTGAAAATGAACGGCACAGACAGATCATGAATGATTACGCGGCAGAAGCGGCAGAGGCACAACGCACAGCGGATAAAGAGATAAAGGCAATTGAAAAGGTGGCTCAAACAAAAATAGATGCAGCAGCGACAACATCCGAGGATCAGTGGAAAACCGAACGAAATCGTATATCAAATATTTTGACCAGTTCTGGCGGATATGCGCAGGGAACTGATAACGCTTCACCAGGCTGGCACAAGGTTGGAGAAGAAGGCCCTGAATTTGTCAAGTTTAAGGGCGGCGAAACTGTGATCCCCAACGACAAAATCGGTTCGGAGGACGGGAATACATATATCACATTAAAAGTAACCGCTGAAAATCCCGGAGACATGAGACAAGCAAAAAGATACGGTGAGGCTCTTGTTAATACATTGCGAGGAAAGGGGCTGGTGACAACATGAGATCATTCACATTCAACGGAACAGAGGTTCTCGTATCCCCTGATTGGCATGTATCCGACCAGATAAACCAGCGCTCAACAATGCAATGCACGATAGTTGATATGTTATCTTTGACTGCCATTGAAACTGGGCAGGAAGTCATCATTTACACAGAAGAAAAACTGGGCAATGCACATGATATCGGAGATGGAACTTTCACGCGTACATCAAACGCTAC
>JBBACM010000074.1:0-5455 GCA_041657045.1 Minisyncoccota bacterium | reverse complement strand
TGATAACGCTTGCTTGCAGATTGATTGTACATCCTTTTCATCCTCTAATAGATAATACTTCAAATCGTAAACATCCGCTATTTTCCTCAACGATGGCAACGTCAAATCAGGCGCTTTACTTCCAACGTGCCGACCTTCAAAGTATTTATTCTGTGTATTCTGAATAGCCAAATAACCGCCGTTATTCAAGACGAAAAATATTATATTAAGTTTCAATCGCCTGACAACTTCCAACTCTTGTATGTTCAATTGAAAGCCACCGTCGCCATTGACACAGATAGTCCGCTTACTCGTTGCTATACACGCGCCAATCGCTCCGGGTATTCCCGTACCCATTGCACCCATAGCGCCAGCGTATGAAAATCTTTGCCCGAACTTTACACGCCAACTCTGAAATATGTGAGTAGCGCACGTTGATGACATTCCAGGTGAGATAATATCATCTTTGGTGCATAGGTCGGATAGGGTTGAAATTAGTTTATAGTTGTTTATCATTTTTAAATTTTAGTTATGGATTCAAAAGGCACTAAATCAATGCGCAAATCACAGCCAATGGCATGAGCAATACTAGATAAGGTTGTAACGCTCGCTCTGTTTATTGATTCTCCACTTTCAATTGAACTAATTGTATTTCTGTTTATTCCTGATTTTTCAGCCACTTCAAGAATAGATAATTTTCTAAGTTTGCGAATTTTCTTTAGTAATTCACACGTACTCAATGAAGTTTCTTTTGCTAGCAAAATTTTATCGAGCATTCTAGCATCCTCCGGAGTTATGTCATTATGAATTATTACTTTATTGCCATTTTCAATTGTTTCAATTTTTGGATTACACCAACAATCAGGCGACATAGTGTTATGTTCTCCATCGATTATCATTTTATCCTCACTGTATCTAATAAATAAACATCCTCACCAAATCCATAACTGGTGCGATAAAAATTATATGTAGCTAACCATTCGTCATTTTCTTCGTATATAACCATCAATGGATTTATTTCTTTTGGTCGATATATCATAGGGCTTGCTATTTTACCTGGCTTTTTGCCATAATCTATTTTTTCGTTTGCATAATAAGTTGTCATTATCTTATTCTCCTATAAAATAAGTATACCACATTATGCAATAAATTTATAGCAGTTTATTTTATAAACACATTCTCTTTTTGCATTTCTTTGCAATCTCTTACCCATTGGCCATAGTCCCCGCCAACTTTCAACGCACTCAAAAACTCTTTTATGTCTGCTTGTATTGTAATCCATCCGGTATACTTTTTGAGTTCGGCAGGGTCAATGTCTACCACAATACGTACCGCATTAGGCGCAACAGCATCCAAATTATACGCGACTTGATCTAAGTTCATCTGTGCGCCTAAGACCAACAATAAATCGCATGTTTGTTGAATCTTATTTGCCGCTCTTTGACCAATGCCCCCCGGCCTGCCAGCATATAATGGATGATTATCAGATAACAGACCTATTGACTTCCACGTGGTAAGTACAGGGCATTTGAAAGCGTCTATCAACTCGAAAAACTGTTTTTCAGCGTTACTTGCTATGATTCCATGTCCTGCGAGTATAACAGGCTTAGAACAGTTCCTAGTGGCCTCCATGACCATCTGTACACCTTGATTGATGTTCTCTTGACGTTGCCAATCTAGCCATTCATTCGGCATGACTGTAAACGGTTCTAATTCGTCCGGGTTGATTTCTGCACTCTGAATATCCAGCGGAATATCCAACCATACAGGCGCTTTTCTTCCGGTTGTCGCGGCATGAATAGCAGCGCCTAATATGACTTTTATCTTTTGCGGATCCTTTACAGTTACCGCGTATTTCGTGATAGGTTCAACTATTGAAACTATGTCACACTCTTGAGTCCCTCTGTATCTCATTCCAGTTTCACCCATGAGTTGAGTTGTTTGCGCTTGTCCTGAAATAAATAAAACAGGAGTAGAGTCCATCCATGCCGCTAAACACGGCGTGATCGCATTAGTACCGCCCGGACCTGTTGTAACCACACATAACCCTAGTTGATTACGCATCTGTGAATAACCAAACGCCATATATCCTGCCCCTTGTTCATGTAAAGCTGCGGTGTATTCCATCTTACGACCAACAGCGTCATTAATCCACATTGATCCGCCCCCGACTAACATGAAGGCGCGTTTGCAATACTGTGAGACGTAATCTATGACAAAATCTGCTAGTTTCATTTAATACCAAGATAAAAATTTCTGTCTTTTTCTGCTTGTGCAATTTCTGTTTTTGTTCCTTCGCTCCATCCAAGTGCATACATCATAGCAGCTATCTCTTTTGGGTTATCCATATCACATCTTTGACCAAAATAAAGAGAGCCTTCAATGTTTTTTATTTGATGTTCGTATAAATCTAATAAATGTTGGTTCATCTCACTCCTAAATTACAATTATCTCATTATCACACTCTGATTTTATACGGTCAATCAACGCTCCCTTTTGGGATTGTGCTATTACCAAAACAGGAAAAGTATCATTTGGCTTTTTGTCATAAACTGGAAGTCCGTTGATCGTTTCACCTACATAAGCAGGATCGTTACATACAAAATATTGAACATTAGGAAAGTACCTTGCCAATAAATGAGCTGCAATATCCCCATATCCCCAAACTACGACTGGTTGGTCTACAAGTTTTCTTAACGCTTGTTCTTTTTCTGCCATGTTACGATTTACGAATGTATCAGATACCCTACCAACAATGGTTGAATCTTTTACAAAGACGTACATCCTACACCCGCCCTTGCGTTCGTGATATTCCGAAGTCTCTTGTAATTCAAATCCATAATTTTCCATTAGCCTCAATAAATCAATCATCCTGAAATGGTTTATGTGCACCTGGCTAAAATCAAGTATTGGCATTTCAACAGGTCTTTCAACTGCCATCATTCCCGCGTCCGGAATATCAACAATCAACGTCCCGCCAGACTTCAACGCTTTACTTATTTTACCCATTGCCTCATTCATATCGTAAATGTGTTCTAATACGTGTTCAGCTATTATTACATCAACGTTATCCGGCATAACGTCACCACAGCCGAAGTTTGTGACATTGTACCTTTCCATTCTCTTCAGTATTTCAACTAATCCAGAACTGCCTCCACCAAAGTCTACTATTTTTATTCGGTCATCAAATGTTGCCGCTATGTAAATTGCACGTTCATAAAGTCTCTTATGGTTTGCCTCATCCACGACCCCATAGCCGTATTTCTCTGTGTAATACCAGTCGTAATCTGCTTGTGTAATTTTAGGATTATCACCGTAAATCATTCCACATTCACACCTAAACCAGTCGATATAAGCAGGTCGTTTCCATCCTTCAGGAATAAGAAAATCAGACCGCCATAATTTCAGTCGATTACCTGAGCTACATACCGGGCATGGTCTCATTTTTCCTCACATTCCATGCAGTTAGTCCTATCAATATCACCAAAGAACTCACATGAATCACACTTACTTTTATATTCTAACATCTGTCTGATTGCATATTCAAGCGTGAAGTGATTCTCTAATCCCAAGTCCCTTGCTTTACTACAATCAGGGACATAGTAAGGCGCGTTGTCAACAAACGGTTTATCAGACTTAAGTATATCAGCAGGAGGGATTACGTAACTTGCTATTCTCATTGCCAATTGATCTATTCTTATTTCTCGCTCGGAACCTACGTTATAAGTACCATTCTCTGACTGCATTAACTTACATAACCACACAATAGCATCTGCAATGTACATATATGTTCTAACGGACTGACTCATCACCACTAAAGGTTTGTTGTTCTTTACAGCATCAACAAACGCGGTAATGGCAAAAGTGTTTTTCATTCCCTTACCGCTAAAAGTGAACAGCCTTGCAATGCAATAATCTAATCCGGATTTTCGTAGGATGTTTTCGCTTCGCAGTTTTTCGTGTGCATAATCTGTTATCGGATTAGCAGGGTAATCCTCATCAACTTTGACGCGCGCGCCCCCGTATACGCCACCAGATGAAGCGTAAAGGATTTTAGCATTAGATCGTTTTGCACATTCTATTACAGGTTCGATCGGAGTAGGTGCAAAGTGAAATATGTAATCAAGTTTATCCAACTCCTCAAGATGTAAAGACAGGTTGTTATGGTTTGCAAAAAACAATGTACATTTTCCTAACAATGCTTTATACATCCATGACCCAAAGAATCCTTCACACCCAGTTATCAAAACTTGTGTATGATGAAACCAGTTGTATATATTGTTTTGCATGAATTGAATATCATAGGCTTCTGACATTATTTATCCTTGAAAAATGTTTTGTGTCCGCAACTTTTACAAATCCAGCCTGGTATATCACTGATTGTATATGCTGTCTTTAAAGTCTTTTTATGACATTTGGGACACTCAAAACTCATGTTTTCATAAATTGCAAAACATACCATTATAATCATCACAATCACAATAAAAACAAAAATTCTTATCATCTCATTCTCCTCATAAATATCTTACTAAATCGACACGATCTAAAAACTCTTGAATCATACTAACAGTATAATCCAATTGATCTAAACGCAACCCATGCCACGAACCAACCCAAAACGAATCATTATGAACCTTATCACAATTAGTAAGCGGTTCGTCAATGATAAACTTGACGTCCTTATAAGCCGGTTGTTTCGTGATATTCCCTGCGAATATCATCCTTGACCCCACACCCTTGTTATGCAAAAACATCATAATATCTTTACGAGTAAAGTCTACTCCATCCTTCAAAGTAAGCGGGAATCCAAACCACGGCGTATCTGGTAATACAGACTTCGGTAAAATAAAATATTGTTCAAACTTCTTTAGTTTCTTGTAAAGGTAATTGAAGTTTCTAATCCTAATCTTTGTGAACCCTGGAAGTTTCTTTAGTTGCTCAATTCCAATCGCAGCTTGAATCTCGGTTGCTTTCAAGTTATACCCTATTCTAGAATAGGTGTATTTGTGATCGTAACCACCTGAGAATCTTTTACCACACGTATCATCATGCCCAGGTAAGCACCAACAATCCCTGCCCCAGTCTCTTAGTGATTTCAATGTTCGGTATAAATCCGGGTCATCTGTTGTAACCATCCCGCCCTCTCCCGTTGTCATGTGGTGAGCAGGGAAAAATGAAAATGTCTGCATCAATCCGTTATATTTACCTGGGAACATTGCATCGCATGAATCTTCTATTGTGTAACTATCATAATAATTCCCAAGTGTCATCGCTCCATAAAAAGGAAATGTTTCTGGTTGTCCCCAAATATGGTTAGCCAATAATGTATCAGTTTCAACATCTATCAGGATAATGTTTTTGTTTTTTTGTATGAGCGGGTTTATCGTTGTTGGGAAAGATAATGCTGGTGTAGTCCAAAACACAGGATATTTATTCAATTCTGAATACGCACTCACAGCTAACAAATTAGCACTAC
>JBBACM010000073.1:0-5587 GCA_041657045.1 Minisyncoccota bacterium | reverse complement strand
ACCCGATAAAAGTTACTATGATTAATACTGAAAATATGAAAAAGAAAAAACTTATTTACGATTTTAATGGAGTGAAATTAATATCTATCCCTGATCCTGGATGTGGATGTAAAGGCTGCTTTTTTAATAAATTCGAAAATTGCAGTAGTCCCCGGGAAAAACATGGAATAGATAGGTGTAGTTTATCTCATTCGATATTTATTGTTATAAATGATCGTAAAAAGAAATCAACCCCAGAACAACTTGCAGATAAGATCATCGCTGAGATGACAGAAGCGGGGTTGTCTTATGATAATATGCTAAAGGTTATAAGATTAGCGAGAAAGAAATATGAGTTGTTCAAACAGGAAGAAGAAAACCGAAATAATTAATGATATGGGAAAAGGGATTAAAAGTTTAAGAGAAGCAGTACAAAGAGACACAAAGCAATATAATAATTGCTTTAATGAAAATGGATGTGATCATGAATTTATAAGAATAGTACCCGAAACAAATCCAGGATTGATTAAAATGGGAATAAAAACCTGTTGTAAAATGGTATCTAAATGCAGTCATAAATATTGTGATAGATATAAATGGGTTATATATCGGGCGAAATATTATGAAGAAAAAACTGGAAGATCATTTGAGGAAGTAATTGAAATATGGGAAAATAATAGGACATATTGGTATATGAATTATTATCAGGACTGCAACCAGCCTCTCAATGGCATTAAGCCAGATGATGAACAACTAAATGCACTCAGGGCTAAAATACCCATTTTAGAAAATGAAATTGAGTCGTGGATATTTGCTGCAGAATCACTTACTTATGATCACCAAAAGTCCATTAAATTAGAGTTAAATTCAAAAGCAGAGCAAAAAGAACTTGAATTAAAAGAGTTAAAATGCAGATTGCAATTACTTGAATTAAGGATGTTTTTAATTTAATAAACTAATAAATAATATGAAAGACGGAATTCAAGTTATAAAAATCATCAGGAAGAAACTTCATTCAATGAGGTATTCAAAAAAAGAGGTGCAAAAAGAGACTTCACGTGATGCAAAACAATTCATATATGGTTACGCCGAATGTATAAATGACATACTTGAGTATCTTAAAAATGGCAGGGACGGATTACCGGAACATGATTTAAAAAAGCTCAAACCCTGACAAAAGTCATGTTTAATCAAAAATAGATTAACGAAATTTGAAAGAAAAAATTATGAAAACAAGAAATTTAAAACAATTTATGGCTGCATTGTTTTTATCATCAATAGCAGAAGTTCACACAGATAGACCTATGTTTAGAGGTCATTCAATATCTGCAATGAATCCTATATTTATCCCACGCCGGGGAAAATTTAAAGGTTATATGCGAGAAAACCGAAGACGTTGTACATTTAATAAAAACAAATAATGTTACTCACAACCACCCACCCGGACAAAGACATCTCCAATATAATCATGGAATATCTTTACGACTATTGCGAAATTAAAGGAAACGAGGAGCAATTAAAAGATGAACCTTTCACCGCTTTTTTAACTCAGGATGAAATCTGGAAGATCGAAAAGGAGATTACTTATCAAACCGGTGAAGAAATTACCCTTCCAGAGGATCTGAAACTGATTGAAGATACATCTTTGATAAAAGAGGTTCCGAAAGCATCGGATATATTTAAAACTCTTGGAGAGACACAAATTGAAATGAATAAATAAATTTAAAATTATGGAAAACGAAATTGTAAAAATTAAAGCATCAGATTACGGACTTGAAGAAAGTAAAGCAAAGGAAATTGAATCTTTATTTACTCCCATGCTTTCTAAGATGTCAGAACTTGAAACGGAATATAATGACATTCTTAAAGAAGAAATCAATCCTGAAACTTGCCAAAGGGCAAAGGATTTAAGATTAAGTTATGTTAAGATCAGAACTGGCACGGCTGAAATTCATAAAAAAGCAAAGGAATTTTATCTCAATGGCGGTCGATTTGTTGATGGTTGGAAAAACGCTCAATTATTTGCATCCGGGGAAAAGGAGAAAACCCTGAAATCTATCGAAGATCATTTTGAGAATCAGGAACGGGAAAGGATTGAAAAACTCAGGACTGAACGAATAGAATTATTAAAGCCTTACACAGAAATAGAACCTCTTGCACTTGGACACATGCAGCAAGATGTTTTTGATAATTATTTGGCCGGGATTAAACTTGCTCACGAACAAAAAATAATAGCCGAAAAGAAGGCGGAAGAAGATCGAATCGCTAAAGAAAAAAAGGATACAGAAGAAAGAGAAAATCAGAGGCTTGAAAATATCAAGTTAAAAGAAGAAGCCATTGAGCGTGACCGTCTGGCTGAAATTGAAAGAAAAAAACAGGCTGATATACTCGCAAAACAGAAAGCAGAATCTGATAAACGAGAAAATGAATTAAGAGAAAAGGCAGAGGTTGAGAAAAAAGAGCGTGACCGTCTGGCTGCTGAATTGAAAGAAAAAGAGGGTAAAGAAAAGGTCGAACAAAAGAGAAAAGACGATGAAGAAAAAGCCCGCAAGGCAGAAGAAAAAAAGGCTAAACTTGCACCAGATAAAGTAAAATTACTTAACTTCATGCAGGCAATCAATGATTTGCCAAGACCGGAAGTAAAAAGTATCGAGGCTGCTAATATCGCTGCAAATGCCAATTCTTTACTTGTTAAAGTCGCTAATTATATTAAAGAAAATACTAATAAACTTTGAAATGGAAACAAAAGAAACAAAAACTCACTGGAGAAAAGTATTTCTTTCCGATTATTTAGGATCATGCGATATTGAGGACGGGAAAGATTTGAAGGCTGTAATAAAGTCTGTTACTGTGAAGAAAGTCAAAGGCCCGGACGGGAAGGAACAAGAGCGAAATGTCGCTACTTTTACTGATGCCAATTTAAAGCCAATGGTTTTAAATGCAACTAATTGTAAATTAATTAAAAAGTTTGCAAAGTCAGTATTCATAAATGACTGGAATAATATCCCGGTTCAAATTTATGTAAAAGATGATATTAAAGCTTTTGGTGAAGTTACCGAAGGATTAAGGATAAGACCTACCCAGCCAGTTATGGGAAAACCTAAACTTACACCTGATATGCCAGCATGGAATAAAGCTATTGAATATCTTAAAAAACCTGATGGAACTATTGACGGTATAAGAACCAGGTATGAGTTAAGTAAGGAAAACGAAGAACTTTTAAAAACTGCCGTAATATGATACATCATGATATAGACCAGAATTCCGAGGAATGGGATGCACTGAGACTTGGAAAATTTACTGCTTCAACCTTTGCAGATTTATTTATGGATAAAAAAACAAAAGGTTATAAAAATGCAATTATTAAAGTAGCTTTTGAAAGAGTCACTGGGGAGTCAGAAGAAAAGTACACTAATAAATGGATGGAAAGAGGCCATGAAAAAGAACCTTTTGCAGTTGAAAATTATGAGTTATTTTCTTTCAATTCCTGTGAACCTGCCGGATTTTATGAATATGATGAATTTACCGGGGCCAGTCCTGATCGGAAAATAGTCGGGTTAAATGGCGGTTGTGAGTTTAAATGTCCATCATTTCAGATTTATAATGAATATTTGGAAACTGGAAAACTTCCAAAAGATTACTACTGGCAAATAATAGGCCAGTTACTTTGTACGGGCTGGGATTTTATAGACTACATGCCATATTCAAGCCCAAAACTGAAACAAATTCTTTTAAGAATTGAAAGAAGCGAACATGAAGGATCAATTGGACAATTGCAGTCCAAACTTGCAGAATGTATTGAAGAAGTCAAAATATTAATTGAACGCATTAAACAATAAAATTATGAGTAGAATTTCAGGTAAGATTAATTTATTACAACTCCATGCTGTCCGCAAAATGATAAACGGGCAAGCCGGATTAGTTGAATGTTTAGTAATTCCAATAGAGAAGAATAGGCTTTTTATCGGTGAAAAAGGAGTTTATTTGGATCTTATTGCTTTCGAGATTGAAAAACCAAAAGAAGGTTCAAAAGATACTCATTTGGTAAAACAATCATTTAGTAAAGATATGCGTGATACGATGACAGAAGATGAACTTAAAAAGATGCCAATTTTAGGTAATCTTCAAATATGGAGTGAAAACACTGAATCAAACACAACCAGTTCAAATGAAGTTCAGGACGAATTAAGTGATCTGCCATTTTAAATGACTGACAAAGAATTTCATAAATTAATGGATTTTGCATATGTCGGAGGTGGATTAATTCCCGTCTCCGTAAATGCAATAGAATTACTTGAGCAAACAGGAAAGAGTGAAGTATTATCGTTTCTTGAAGTAACAAATAGAGATATAAAATTTCATCGTTGTTATTTTTCACTTTTAGGATTTATTTATGATTATCTTCCAAACTCATTTAAAAGCAAAATATTAAAGGATAATTTCTATAAATTCATAAAGCATTTAAAGAAAGAATATAAAGTACTTTATATTTTTGCAGATGGATCACAGCAAATTGAATACGATTCTATTTCTTTCGGAAAAATGTCTCAAAAGGATTTTGAGAATTATATTCGTGAACAATTACCTTTTATTTATACCGAAATTATAGGTGCTTATTTTGAAGGTGAAATACTAAATGGAATAATTGAAACAATAGAAGAAGAGTATAAAAAATTCTTATCAAAATTATAAGTTATGAAACCCAATACCGACGACAAAGAATTTGCAGCTTTCATCTTTGACGATGTGAGCGACCAGAAATATGTAAAGAAACTGCTTACCCGGAGAGACAGGAAGCAGCGGAAACGTGGCAGGAAGATAAATTTATTAAAGGAAAAACTATGAAAAAAAGATTTGAAACAATTATTGCTTACATAGGTGTTTTATCATTTATTGGTATATTCTATTTTATGATTTCTTCAATATGGGATATTCATAATTCAGATATACCATATTTTAATCTAAAAGCGTTATTATCTTTATTAGTATTATTTGTCTCATGCACAATGATTTATCATCCAAAAAAATAAAACTATGCTAATCTTTAACTTTCGTTTTCTCAGGAAACTGTTCCGGCGACGGTTCAGAAGGAATAGCGGTAAATTGATGACTTATATAAATCTGAAACCATGAGAAATTATCCTGAATACAAATTATGCAAACAGATTGCATATTATCTCAAGATGCAATACCCGAAGATTATTTATCACTTTGATTATGCCGGGTTAAACCTTTCAGTCGCTCAGGCAGGTAAAATGAAGGCAATACAGGGAATTAGGGGTTTTCCTGATCTTATGATACTGGAACCAGTAGGAAAATTTTACGGCTTATTTATTGAATTAAAACCGGAAAATACTAAGTTATATAAAAAAGACGATACGCCTATTACACCGCATATTGAGGAGCAACGAAACTGTTTATTACAACTCAGGTTAAAAGGATATTGCGTTGCTTTTGGGATTGGATTTGAGCAAAGTGAAAAAATTATTGATGATTATTTACATGATAAATTACCTTTATTTTAATGAACTTTATTTGTAGCCAAAAAGGCAAAGCCCTTTGTTGCCAAATTTGCAGACATGGAAAGAGGCATTCCCTGCACGTCTGG
>JBBACM010000072.1:0-5595 GCA_041657045.1 Minisyncoccota bacterium | reverse complement strand
CTCTTGTGAACTCTGCCTTATTTCTCTCTCTGACCTTTAGCAGGCCTTCCATATTCTTCCTTACGTAAGTTTTTGCTCTGTTATAAGCTAAGGTAGAATCAAGCCAATCAATAAGATAATCTCTGAGCTCATTGTCACACATTGTATAAGCAATCCATAGAGCGTTCCATGCGTAAATACTTGCTTTATGTGCTCTTGTCCTATGCCTTTTATCGGATCGCCCAAATACATGACCTGTTTCTATCTGAGGGAACATTTTACATGAGCCTCCGTAGAGATATGCTTTCAGAGATAGTAACGGTTCCAAGTGCGAATAGTCCATGTGACCATGAAACCTTTTGTGGGCTTCCGTATCAAAACCGTGAATTTTTAAATAGAAATCTCTCTTACAGGCATAGAAGGCTCCCAAAAGTGACGGTATTTCATAAGGCTCATCACTCTTTTTAATTGATCTCCACTTTGCTCTGAACAAATCTGTATAACTGTATTTCTTATGTAGGATGAAGTTGTCCTGTGTAGCTTTAGGCAGGTCATCAAAATCCATCTGCACTAACATATCTGCTCCGTACCTTATCTTTCTCCCTTCTCTGTGCATATCCATGTTGTCCGGTGAAATTCCTACACACGCTGTACATACTATGTCTCCTACATTCGACTCTACGGCTTCGGTAATACTTTGTATCCACCCATCATCAGGAAATACGTCAGCACCCATTATGACGATGATGTCACCCGATGCTTCTTCCACCGCACGATCTATTGCATAACCTACTCCATATTGTATTGGGGAATTAATGACCTTAACATTTTCAAATACTCTACTTATATTTAATGGCTGAAACCTACAAACATCATTAGTAGAACCATCATTGAAAATGATTATCTCAAATTCCCATGTCTTTGCTGTGTTTATTAAGTTTAATAAAACCTCAGTCAACAAGGCTCCTTCATTATGGGCTGGTATGCATACACTAATCATTCCACTCTCCCCGCTTTCTTATCTCGTTTCTTAGCCTCTCTCTCAGCTATCTTTTTCTGCTCTTCTTTCCACTCTTGCAGGGTTCGCCTTGTCCCCATGTCTTTGATGTCCCATACTTTAGCGAGCCGACTTAAGTAAAGATAACCATCATTATCTTCAAATTCCAGGTACTTATCTTCTACGCTTGATATAAAGCCACAGGCTATCATAAATTGTGTAGGCTTTCCTTTTCTGTCTACATCGTAACTACAAGTGAGTTCGACAAACTTACCCATAAAGGATTCAATCTCTTCTTTGGTCATATTTATTAAAGCAAGTCCCATACCTGTTTTATTTTTCCATCTACAGCAACAATGTCAGTGAACAACATTTTCTCAATTCCGAAAGGCTGTTTTTTTGAAGTTCGTATAAAAATACCGCTTATGGCGTACTCTGCAACTACCTCAAAAATAAATTGACTTAACACACTACTCGGCTTACCTGCTATTGTAGAATAGTTCAATGCCTTTTTGTGTATTTCATGCAGTCTATTCTTAACATACGTAGTCGGCGGTAATTCAATATGTTTGCATACGTCTTCCAAAATTAACTTCCAATATACTTTGTATAAAAATGGATCAGTTAATTCACCCCTTATTGCATTCTTCGATTCCATCAATCAAGTAGCCTGATAATTCCTTAAACTTAGGCTGTATCTGATCCCATGTTATTTTGTCTGCTATGAACGTATTAATCATGAACTCCATAGCCTTTACTACTGACTGTGCTTTTAAGGCTTGTAAGTTAGTAGGTGTACCTTGGACTTTAGCGGGCGCAGCCTTTGTTTCTGTTTGCACAGGATTTTGTTGCGTTTCGGAAACAAGTTTAAGAGTGATAAGGTTAGAGTGCGTCCCTTTGCTCTTGCTGACATAATCAGTCACAGTAGCTTCTACGGTATCTCCTACCCGTAACCCTTTGTCAGAGTTTTTCTCTACGAGGTTTCCTTCCGTACCATCTTCAAGCACAATCTTAAATCCATTCGGCTTGTTCTGATACGTTTTCGGTTCCATTGTTTTAATCTTTGTTCTCATTTTTCTGTTTCTGTTTAATTATTAATCTTCAAATTGTAATTCTGCTTTATTTATTCTATTCAAAACTTTATAATAAGTATCTGGACTTCTTTCCCTTAGTCGGCTCATAAAATCATCAAACCATGGATACTGTCTTAACTTGTCTGCTGAATCAAAGTGATATGCCATGTGACAATCCCTGTGAACATTTGACCAGAATTCTTCTTCAAGTAAAAACTTGCCTCTCCCCTTGATATGATGGATATCACCTCTCTCTTTCATTGTTTCGCCGCAAAAGAAGCATTGATTAGTCCCATTATTCACTGCATTTTCCCAAAACTCTTTTATCCTTAGTAAGTAGTGTTTATTTTCCTGTTTCCTTTTGGGGCTTTCATTATTTATAGGCTTCTGTCGTTTCTTCGGTGCATATAAATCACCTCCCTTCCTCCGCCTAATCCATTGATGATAAGCACAATAGCCACCACCGAATTGCGGACGAGTGCAGCCCGATTCAATGCACGTCTTCATTAATACTCAATACAAAAAACACTACTCCCTTTGCCAGTATCTATAAGCGTATTAGCTCCTATTGTATAGACTGCTGGCTGCCACCATGGGTAGGGCTGCGGTGCTGTTATTTCCTTATAAAAAATATACGGATAACTCCAATTAATTACCGTATTGGTTTCAAGTTTATACTCCTTCCATTGATCACTAGGGAGAATGTCTTTTATTGCTTTAAAAAACTCTCCGAGGTTTATCGTTTCCTCTACCCTTATGACCTTTGCAGTCGTGTCTAATTGGATTTTCATGTTAATTAACTTTATTTCATAGCACAAATGTAAATATAATCTATGAGATATCCAAATTTATTTAATAAAAAAAAGAGGAAGTTTTTAAACGACCTCTTTCCTCTGCTTCTGTTCTCTGTTCTAAGATGTCAACTTTTCCTTTTCAGACAGTAACTTCTGTTTCTTGTTCTTATAAAACTGTTCCAATTCTTCCAATTCTTTGTCTTTCTCTTTAGCGAGTTTTTCCTTATAATCTTTACGGGGCACTACCTCAAATTTATCAAGGTCAACCCAAGTTCCGCTAAAGCTCCAATTAATTGGCTCTCCAAATGGCCAACCATCATCAAACCAATCTGAAGTCCTAAACCTCGGTGCTAATCCAAATTTTCCCATTACTCTTCTGTATTTAAGTTTTTTGCTTCATAGTCTACAACTTTCGTGCCTTGTGTGGTATCTGACAATTTGGCAAAAAGTCCACCTTGTGTAGCTTTTTCGTCAGTAATAGTAGTGCAACTCTTATAAAGTGGATGAGCACCTTCCCACCATTGCCTATAATAAAACTTAATTACTTCATAATCTTCTTCACTTATGTCCTTGTGCTCTATTGCGCTTAATCGTATGAACGTAGCTTTCTCAACTATCTTTCCGATCCATTCCCACGCATCCAACTCAACTTGTCCATCCATACTCAAACTGTTTTAAAAAAATCCAACATAGACATAGGTTTCCCATATACCTCAAAAAAAATACTTCTGTCTTCCGGCGTAAGTGTCATAAAAAAACTATCACAAAGAAAATCGTCTATATGGGATGCATATCCCGTTTCGTTAACTCTCTTTAATGCAATTTTTCTAGCTTCTATAAAAGACTTACGGTACTCTGGATCAGAATCTATACGACTTTGTATTGTAAGTACGTCTTTTGTCCTCTGTCTGTTTTTCTCGTCTAAACCCATCATACTCCAATAATTTCTGCAAAGATAAAAACTTAATATGAGAAAAACAAGCGTTTCTGTGTTTTTTTTCAAAAATAATATCACGCCATTAAATGATAATACGATTTATCACGTTTTTCTTGGATATCTCGTTTATTCTTAATACATTTGTCGGAAAATTTAAAATATGATAAAAGAAGTTTTTATTTGTAGTTGTGGGTCGTTAGAGCACCAAATGATGTTCTGGCATGATGAAGATGATAAATATAGCGACCTTTATACTGAGGTTCACTTAATAACTTATCATGGTTTCTTTAGGCGGCTTTGGTATGGATTGCGCTACGCCTTCGGTTATAAGTCACGCTTCGGTGCATGGGATGAATTCCTATTTAACAAAGACAGTGAACAAAAATTATATAATTACCTAAAAGAGAAATACAATGTCAAAGAAAAAGTTTAAAGATGATTGGTCAAGATTCATTGATACAATCTTAAAACGCAAGAGGACATATCGTCCTTACACTATCCCAAGAGACTACCTCGAAGCAGTAGCAGATAGCATCCATAGAACAAACCCCACTAAAGAGATAATCCTAAATACTCTTATAGATGTCTACTCTACCTGCTTTGAAAAATGCTATGATAGATTTATAGCTGATAATAGCATTAGGCGGGCTAAGACAGAAAAACGCTTTGAAGCTGATTGGAAAAAGTTCAAAGATGATGTTGATGACTTAGTTAACAATAAACCTAAGAAAGCATGAGTAATACCTCCTTTGCACGTATAGAAGAAGTGTTACAATACTGTAACGAAAACGGAGAGACAGAGACATGCCACCACTTTAATATAAACATAGAATCACTTCACCGCTATCAGCGCAAGGCAAGGTTCTATGAAACGAAACAGCCAAAAGTTCTTATACTGGATTTAGAAACCACTCCATTGCAGTGTCATGCGTGGGGAACGTGGAAGCAAAGGATAAGTTATGAATCAGTAATTAATGATTCATTCTTACTTTCCTATTCAGCTAAATGGTTGTTTGATGCTAAGATTTACTCAAGTGTGCTTACCCCTGATGAGGCAATACATAAAGATGATAGTAGGATTACAAGAGAATTGTGGAAACTATTCGATCAGGCTAACATTTTGATCGGTCATAATATTTTAAATTTTGATATACCTAAGGCTCAAACACGTTTCCTTATTCATAAACTTGCCCCACCATCGCCATTCCAAGTTATAGACACATTACAAGTAGCAAGGAAGAACTTCCGGTTTGCCTCTAATAAACTTGACTACATAGGACAATTACTACTTAATGAACATAAAATACATACTGAGTATGCCCTATGGTTGCGATGCTTAGAAGGCGATCCAAGGTCACTTAATGATATGCTTGTCTATAATCAGAATGATGTAAAACTTACTGAAGATGCGTATGTGTTACTCAGGCCATATATAAAGAGTCACCCAAACATGTCTATCTTTATGGAAGCACATGAACCTTCCTGTCCCAACTGTGGATCAACAGATATAAAAGAATGTGGTTATTATACTACCTCAGTAAATAGATTCTTAGCATTTAGGTGTAACTCTTGCGGGGCTGTATGCCGTAGCCGTAAGTCTGATGTGCCATTGAAATGTAAGAGTGGAATTATGCAATCCGTAGCGAGGTAGTCAGCTTTATCCTTACTGACATGATATAAAAAAAGAAGGGGTCTATTTCCCCCTTACTTGTTTTTGATACTGCTCAAAGGTAATTTTTCCTCTGACATAAGCACTCATGGCGGAATTCACTGGTCTCTTATTGCGACCATGTTTCTTTGCGCCACCTTTCTTTT
>JBBACM010000071.1:0-5638 GCA_041657045.1 Minisyncoccota bacterium | reverse complement strand
CATTGTGTGGGGAAGCAATCTGCCCAGAGTGTGGGTGCCATGATGTCTCGCAAGTATCTAGGGTAAAAATCGTTTGGTCGCGGCCATCGATTGCCTAGCTGGGTACTTGAGCGATGTTGGTGGATGGAACAATGCAAAGCGACAAGAATTAAAAGATCGCACTCGATTTAATGTTGGATAATAATATGAAAAAAACCCTCGATTGGAAAACCATAGAATCCAAAGTTTCACTTGCAATTCGGAATGTCTATAAATCATACACGAACTATGTATCGTCACAAGTTATATCCGAAGAGATTGTGAGTAAGAAACTCTTTTTGGATGCAAGCTATCGTGCAACTATGATTCGCGTAACAACTACAATGCAGAAACGGTGGGGGTTTGAAATATATTCAAGTAAATCAACGGGCCCGGTTTTTGTCGTGCCTGATAAATGGTGGGATAAACGGAGGAGATTTATATCTACATGAAGAAAATAAGAAAATATCTTAAAACCGGGCTGATAATGTTTATCGAATGTGGCGGGAATCCCATAACATTAATGATGAATATGAGTAAACGGCATATGCTGAAGGTAGTGGATAAGGTACTGCCGGATGAGGAGGACGAAAATGGTACATCAAAGGAATGAAAATATTGCTACATTGAAGGGAGAATGGGGAACTCCCGATAAATTATATCAGCATCTTAACAAAGAATTTAATTTTGATGCAGATGCTGCAGCAAGTGCTAATAATACAAAACATCCAGTATATTTCAGCAAATCTATGGATTCTTTAAAAATTAATTGGAAGGACACAATTGAGACAACTAAAGCAGCACCAGCATTTTTTCTTAATCCTGATTATGCAAAAGGAACGGTTGATAAATTTGTAGCGAAGGCAAGACTGGAAGCACAGTCTTCCACAGTGGTGTGTCTTCTGCCAGTCTCCACGGATACTGGATGGTGGAACAAGCATATAATGTCGTTTGATGGCAAAGTGGCGGTAGAAATACGTTTTATTGAAGGGCGTGTTCATTTTGTTGGATATACAAAAGATGGAAATCAAATAGCACAGAGCCCTTCGTTTTCTTCATGCGTGGTCATATTCTGTGAAAATCACCCATACTATTGGATTCAAGATAGGAGTCATCCGGTGTTTCCTATTATTGGAAAAACAATTGTATTAAGGAATTTAAAATGATCTGTTCTGACTGTCCCGACAAAGTAACCACGAAGAAAGTAGGAAGATGGGGAATTAAATATAATCATAGGTGCGGGATAGACAACGGTGTTATTTGGCACCTGGATAAAGTGAGAAAGGATTGTCCGTTGGGGTTGAGATAAAAGATGGGCAAAAATTCAAAAGTTCGGTAAATTGGTTTGGAAAACATTAATTTTTGGGAAAAACGCATGGTGGTACAAATTTGTCGTTTTTAATGTATACATGCTCCGCAAGTTGTAAACACTCCCTCTGATATTGTTTTCTTTTTCTAATCTTGTAAAGATATGTTCACATAAATGTGAAGTTGGTGAACATACAAAGTGCCACTTTGTGAACACATACCATTTTATACTTTGGTGAACATACCATTATAGGAATTGTAAATGTTTTAAAATGAGGTACGAAAATGGTCGAGCAATCACGAAATCTTGTTAGGATGGGAAGTAAGATATTGGTCCCATCACAATTCCGAGCATTGCGAGAAGAATTAAATCCGGAGTATCGTATGATTGTTGATGGTCTTATTCATACAGGTGCCCGCATTGTAGAATTTTGGGCAATCGTTAAGCATCCAGAGTGGTTTCATGCCGGGAGAAGAATTATTGACTTGCCTAAAAGCGGAGCTGCGAAAAAAGATCAGATGAAATATACTGATCGGACGATTAAGTTGACCGTCAATGGGGTATACGTGATGCAGAATATTTATACAAACGAAATAAAATTTAAATCACGTTCTGCCGTGAACCAAGCATTGAAGCGTGCAGCCGTTCGTGCCGGGATTCTCCCAGACGGAATTAACGAAAAGGGATTCAGGAAGATGTTAATCAGTTGGCTTGTGGAAATTCGTAAGGACAAAGGAATTGATAGCTTGGATATTACGAGTTCTATGGGTCATACAGAAGATACTATGATGGAACATTATCTCGGGATGGGTTTCACAAAAGTAGAGCATGATGACATGTTCGAATTTCTGAAAGGGTGGGGGGACCAATAAATGACACTTCCATCAACAATACGTACAAGAGAATTGAACGATCCCGAATATCGTTGGTATCATAAAGAAGAGATGTCAAAAATAATGCCATTTGTTTCAGAAAGAAAACGACTTGGACTAAAGGTAATAGATTATCCAAAATTGCGCAGAGAGTTTCTATCAACTATAAAGGAAGTGCGATATCATGATTTGGATTGGGTTTTATTTAAGAAACTAATTGATGCGGTTCCCACCAGTGTTTATAATGAAACAACGAAAAAGACATTGCAACCAATGGACATGTATCATTTTGAAAAGAGAGATCGGTGTGAATGTTATTTGTGTGGAACTATATCTAGGCGTACGCAACTTCATCATATAATTCCCACCGGAGACACATCTGATAAAAATATAGTTACATTGTGCGGGGCGTGTCACAAAATGGTGCATATTGCATTATATTCATCTGGAAAAAGAAAAGGGTGGATGTAGCAATCTTTAATTTTCCCCCTCCTCTCCCCAGAACGCGCGCGTATGGAAAGATTAATATGTGTGAGTATCCCATGATGATATATGACAAAAATCTGCGAAGTCTGTAAATCAACTATCAAATCGCATCAAGACATTTATTCGCGTTCTGGAGAGAAACCAGATATCTGTTGTTCGGCGATATGTCTTGTTCAAAAAATGGCATGGGAACACAAGGCATATGCCGTTGCGCTTTCAGCGATTGAACACCGGTTGAAGGAGAAGTAAAAATGACCTTCTACGAAATCCGTTGGATTAACCCCACTTTTAAAGAAGAGATTGTGGAGAAATTTGGATCGATTTCTGAAGCACAAGAACGGGTGCGCGAGATTCGCGAAGAATATGGGTTCGCACCAAATGTGTGGACTCGGTGTGCATGAGGTGAAGCATGAAATAGTAAACCCGGAGACAGCATTTAATAAATCAAATCATCATGGTAATTAATATCAAACGGGAAATACCAAATAAAAAAACAACATTCTCATATAATTGTAAACAAAGCGGGTGCAAAAATGAAATGTAGTCAATGTGAAGAAGAAGTATATTCACATGGTATGTGCCAAATTGAAGGGTGCAAAAATCCAGCAACACATGAAGGTTGGTATGAAGTAAGAGATTTTGCAGGTATAACAACGGGCTTAATGCAACGAAGAAAAGTTTGTGAAGATCATATTTGTATGTTAGGAATGAAAAACAAATGAGCGTTGATATCCATTCTTCTGAAGGAACAAAAATAAGATTTAAAGAAACCGATCCAATAACATGGGGAGTTGCTGTGGAAAATACAAAATATTTATTACTTGATGAAATTTACCTACGATTAAAGCAGCCAGAAAGCCCCCCCCCCCCCCTTTTTTTTAAGGGTGGGATGAGTGGCGTCAGCGTACCGACAGAGAAAGATTTAATATTAAGCAAAGACTAACATATTGAGTGAAATGCTTAAAGCGTATCAGTACAGACTCTATCCGACGAAATCTCAAACCAGTACGTTGAACCGTACGTTTGATCTTTGCCGGAAAGTCTATAACAATACGCTTGCTTTCAGACGTGATTCTTGGGATTATGACGCCAAATCGGTCAGTTTATTTGAAACAAATAAAGAATTGACGAGTTGGAAGAAAGACTATCCGGAATTGTCGTCAGTATATTCTCAGGTACTTCAAAATGTGCAGGTCAGGGTTGATCTGGCGTTCAAAGCCTTTTTTCGACGTGTAAAACACGGTGAAAATCCAGGTTATCCACGGTTCAAATCATTTAGACGGTATGATTCGATCACATACCCGCAGGCGTACACACAAGGTCATAAAATTGACTTTCAAAACCAGACTGTGACTCTGCCGAAACTCGGAAAGATCCGAGTGGTATTTCATCGGACATTTGACGGTGATGTTAAAACTATCACCGTTAGAAAATCCTGTGCCGGGAAATGGCACGTGTCATTTGCCGTCGAGTATGAACCGGAGATCAAACAACATACCGGTGAAGAAATGACCGGGGTTGATCTTGGATTATCATCATTTGCGACATTTGCGAATGGAGAGAAGATCGAGAATCCACGGTTTTTCCGGTCAGAAGAAAAGAATCTGGCGAAATTACAACGCCGGTTATCGAAAGAAACTAAGGGTACGCCGGAACGTGTACGTCGAAGATTGATCGTTGCAAAAGTCCATGACAGGATCTCAAACAAGAGAAAGAATTTTATCCATCAGGAGAGCCGGAAACTCGTTGATCGATTCAAACTCATTGCATTTGAAGACCTGAAAATTAAAAACATGCAGCAAAACTCCCATCTGTCGAAATCGATTTCAGACGTGAGTTGGGGCATGATGGTTCGGGATACGGTGAACAAAGCGGTAGAAGCTGGTTCTAAAGTTGTCCTCGTCGATCCCAAAAATACCACTCAATTATGTTCACGTTGCGGTCAATATGTCAGAAAAGAATTGTCTGATCGAATCCATTCCTGTCCTCAATGTGGGTTGGTAATGGATCGCGATCAGAACGCTGCCATTAATATATTGAGACTGGGACTACAGTCTCTTTCTGTGAAAGCAGAATAGAAGCCCTTGGCTTTAGCTGAGGGAGTAGTCACACTGTTGAACGAATGGAAATTCATTCTTATCATACAAAAATGTTTTTAAAGGAAGTTCCGGGCATCCCGTTCAATACTGTATGGTTTGACATGGTAGAAGAAACAGATATGAAAAATGAATCACATGAACATAGTAATGGATATTGTGTTCATGCGATTGCTGGATTATATGCAAATCATATATATTGTGATTTATCTGTAAAGAAGGATCAACCCGGATTTGAAATTTGTGAAAAATTACGAAGTGAAGGCAGGTGCATATATTTATGACCTACGAATTGACTTTAACAGATAGAGATGTTTTGTCTGACTATGGAACACTTCCAAAACTGATTGGAGGATTCGCTAAACAAGAACTTGTTGAAGAACTAGTGAAAAGGGAAGGTGTAACGTCCTATATTTGTCCAAAACAAAATGAATACGAAGTCAAAATTTTTGAAGCAGACGGGGATGGCGAAGCGGGATATGGAAATGCGACAATTTTGGTGGTGAAATAATCATGGACACCCCATCATTAAAATTTGTAAAAAATTGTATGTGTGATAAATATACAAATTGCACCGATTGCCAAAACCACGATAATAACATTCGTGCCGTAGCAATGCTTGAAGAACGTAAACGTATATCAACAGAAATTACTCGTATATTACGAGAACATCCGAATAGAATAGTAAACAGATTCTTCTTATCAGAATTAGAAGAATCCCTTCACAACACCGAGGTTAAACAATGACCACACAAAAATTCATTATAACAACAGGTACAATAATAAAAGTGAGGAATAAACTTCTTAACGATGGGTATATTAACGCATTGGTGTTTGAAGACATTGTACAATTATTA
>JBBACM010000070.1:0-5652 GCA_041657045.1 Minisyncoccota bacterium | reverse complement strand
TTGCTATGAGAGACCAAAAAGTCTCCAATTTTCCGTCTCCACTTTGTCTGCGGCAACGAACAGCCCTTGCTACGATTAATGTAGCAAAAACTTCAAGTGGCAGGAGGCCTGGATACTTCATTAGGGTATTTACCACATAAAAAGTCGGATTGCTTGGCCGAAGACTGGTTGCGCTTGCAGTCTTAACCCAAAACACAATTGGCAAGGAATACTTTTTAATGTTCAACCGCTTTTCATAATCAAGAATCGCAAGATTCTCTTCAATCATCCTAATAAGTTCTTCGTTCATAAATACACCCTAGCAAATTTAAAAAATTGTGTTAAAATACTAAAATCTATATAACATATAAAATAAAATTTGAAAAGCATGAAAATCAAAGACCCTGTCAGCGGAATAAGCCATCTCATCGGAGCAGTACTTTCTTTGCTCGGAACAATCATCTTATTATATTCCGCTTACAAACAAAATGACGTATCGAAAATAGTTTCCTTCTTTATTTTCGGAGGAAGTATGCTCTTCTTATACACTTCAAGCGCTATCTATCATCTTTTCGGGCATTCTCCCGAAGAAGTCGATATCTATAGAAAAATAGACCACGCCATGATATACATCTTAATCGCCGGAACATATACCCCTTTCTGTCTAGTAGCATTAAAGGGTGCTTGGGGAATTTCTACATTAATAACGATTTGGATATTAGCAGGAGCCGGAATATCAACCGTATTCTTTAAATCTTTCTGGACAAATGTCCCCCGCTGGTTTGCCACTTTTTTATACATACTAATGGGCTGGCTTTCGATGATTATAGTTTATCCCTTATTCAAAGCTACAAACATTGAAACAATATTATGGCTATTTCTCGGAGGATTATTTTATACCGTCGGAGCCGTAATTTACGCCAAAAAGAAACCGAATATCTCCAAAGGTTTTGGGTTCCATGAATTATTTCATATTCTTGTACTCTTAGGAACAATGAGCCATTTCTGGTTAATTTATAAATACATACTGCCACTCTAAATCATTGACAAAAAATTCAATAAATATTAATGTATCAACGGATTCCTTAACAAAGACGAGTCCAGGAACCGTAAAATGTTTATCGTGGTATTTACGTGTAAGCATCTCAAAGGTACGACTAAAAAGCTGCTCAAAGCAAAGAAAGATGAATACGTCATACTTTTAAGCTCTATAGAAGAGCTTGAGGCAAGGTCACCGCTGGATGAAAAAGCAAAGCAATATGGCGCAACAAAAATGATTGTGTTCATGCACAGAGGGTGCCCGGAATATGAGACTGAAGGAAGAATGCTCCGATCCATTGTAGAGGCCAAAGAAAAAAAGTCTCCCATCACCGTAAAAATAGTGGTGGCGGAAACAACAAAAAGAGGCATATGTTTTCACGATTTAAATTTCATTAACGGAAATATCCTTGCGTCTAATCCAATCGTACAGATTAAAAAAGATGGAGAAATGATTTTCTCCAGATAAACCTGAGTTCCGGTATATAGGGCTCTTTTTTTATACAATCGTATTTACAAAAACATGACTTAGGTGGTATAAAAACAATAATAAGAATAATTAATAACTTATGAAAAAAATATCGACGGTCATTAAATGTATAGATTACAGGCAAGACGGCTTTTTCAAAAACTGGCTTAAAAATAATGAATGGGAAAATAGCGATATTATTTCTGTTGCCGGTTCGGTTAAAGAATTAGTTGGAGAAAAAGAAGAAATAAGAAACTGGCTATTAAGCATGATTAAGATTTCACATGATGGTCATGGTTCGAGAGAAATAGTTTTAACCAGCCACAGCACTTGCGGAGCTTACGCAATCGAAAATGAAGAAGAGGAAAAGAAAATACAGCTTGAAGACTTAGAAAAAGCCAAAGCAATGATTGAAAAAAACTTTCCTGACATGAAAGTAAGTAAATTCTGGCTTAAACTTATCGGGACTCACGAAGAGACAACTGACATAATATTCAATCCTATTGATTAATGAAAGAAGGAGCAGTCAAGCTCCTTCTTTTTTATTCTGTCTTAGTGTTTTCTTTTCTCTTCTGCCTTATTCTCTCGATATCAGATAAATACTGTTTTCTCAGTCTAATATTTTTTGGAGTAATTTCTAGATACTCATCATCATTCATAATGCTCAATCCTCTTTCTAAGGTAACAATAACAGGAGGAGTTAATTTAATTGCTTCATCAGAGCCGGACGCTCTCATGTTTGATAGTTCTTTACCTTTAGTCGGATTAACTGTTAAGTCGTTTCCTTTGGAAACATTACCTATAACCATTCCTTCATAAACTTCGTCAGCGTGTCCGATATATATTCCTCCCCTTTCTTGCAATCCCCAAAGAGAAAAAGCTGAAGCTTTGCCGGTAACCATGGAAACCATAGAACCGACATTTCTCTTCTCAATTTCACCGGCGTAAGGCCTAAAACCTATCACTCGGCTTGATAAAATGCCTTCTCCGTGGGTATCCATAACAAAGTCAGGCTTGTACCCCAATAGCCCCCTGGTAGGCATCTCGAAGACGATTCTGACGTGTCCTTGTTCCGGTCTCATTTCAGTCATTAATCCCTTTCTTTTAGAAAGCCTTTCGATAACAACTCCAGAGAATTCATCGGGAACATCAATAATCACTTCTTCAAACGGCTCTAATTTGTGCCCGTTTTCTTCTTTTATAATCACCTGTGGCTGAGAGACCTGAAGCTCATACCCTTCTCTTCTCATTTTTTCCAAAAGTATGGCAATATGTAATTCTCCTCTGCCAAAAACTTTGTAGTGATCAGTCGAAGAAAAATCAATCTTTAATCCGACGTTAATTTCAAGTTCTTTTTCTAACCTTTCTCTTATCTGTCTATTGGTTACGAATTTTCCATCACGGCCAGCAAAAGGAGAATTATTAACTAAAAAATTCAAAGAAATAGTCGGCTCATCAATTTGAATAACCGGTAATGGTTCTTGTTCTGTACTGGCGCAGATAGTTTCCCCGATAAAAATGTCTGAGATTCCGGCAATCATTACAACATCTCCGGCACTGGCTTCTTCGGCATCCCTTCTGTCTAAACCGTAGAAAGTATATATTTTGATAATCTTTCCCTTTCTTGTTTCTTCTTTTACTCCTTTTACGAAAACTTCACTCCCGTTTTTAATTTTTCCTTCGTAAATTCTGCAAACAGCCAATCTGCCCAAAAAATTATCGTAAGCAAGATTAAAAGGCTGGGCCCTTAAAGGCAAATTAGTTAATTCTTCTGAAGATGCCGCCGGAACTTTTTCTAAAATTAAATCTAATAAAGGTGTTAAATCTTTTGATTCGTCTTCCATTTTTCTTTTGGCTATTCCGTCCCTTCCGTTGGCGTAAATAAATTCAAAGTCGAGCTGTTCATCATTAGCTCCGAGGTCCATGAATAATTCCAAAACCATTTCTTTTACTTCTTCCGGTCTGGCTGCCGGCTTATCTATCTTGTTAATTACAACAATAGGCTTTAATCCTAATTCTAAAGATTTTTTTAAAACAAACTTTGTCTGAGGCATCGGCCCTTCTTGCGCATCAACAACCAACAAAACAGAATCGATTGATCTTAAAACACGTTCGACTTCCGAACCAAAATCAGCGTGGCCAGGCGTATCCACGATATTAATCTTTGTATCTTTATAAAAAATTGAGGCATTCTTTGAATAAATGGTAATACCTCTTTCTTTCTCCAATTCATTTGTATCCATCGTAAACCCTTCTTCGGCCACTCCAGTCTGCCTCATTAAGGCATCTGTTAGCGTTGTTTTACCGTGGTCAACGTGGGCTATAATGGCTATATTTCTTATTTCCATAATTTAAAAAATCTGCCATGAAAGCAGAAAGCTTTTATACTATATATTATATATAGAATAGAAAAGCTTTTTTGTCAAAAAAAATTACGGCCTTTATGGGACCGTTTCAGCAATCTTTCTTGAATTGCTTTGGATTGAAGCTTGGACTGTTTAAGCAGTTTCTGCGACAAAAATCACATTCATACTTCTCGGGACAAATATTTTCCTTATACACGCATTCAATATTATTACAAAGAGAACACTGCTTATTGGTTCGGAGAAAAGAGCAGTCTTCTTTACAAGAATAACAGCATCCAAAACATTTATTTTGTGAAATAAAAATTGAAGAGTCGTCAATTCTTGAAGGCCTTCTTCCCGGGGGAAATTTAGGTGATAATATAGAAAAAAGAAATGGCAGGGCGCTATCTTTTTTAATCATTTCTTTCAATGTCGTGTTCATAAAGTCTTTTCTTTTCGTCAGGCTTTTCCTATTTTTCTTAAAAATACCAAAAAGGTGTCTTACCTTAAATAAGAAACTATTCATAAGCACAACTCCTAGTCACTATTAAATTTTAGTGAGCTGATAACAATATATCACAAAAAATACTTAGGTCAAATTACATTTTAAAACTGTGGATAATTATCTTTACCCTTTAAAATGAAACATAATATAATCAATACTGTCTTTTAATATAAAAAATATGAATCCTAAAATTATAGCAACAATCGGACCAAAGTCTGAAGACTACGAAACATTGAAAGAATTAGCCAAATCAGGAATGAATGTCGCCAGAGTTAACTTTTCTCACGCTACTTTTGAACAGTGGAACAGAATTAGAGAATCTTTATCCCGTATTAAAAAAGAAACAGGTATAGAGGTAAAAATGATGATGGATCTCCAAGGCCCGCGTATTCGAGTCGGCAAGCTTCCTCATGAAATTCAAATGAATAAAGGAGAAATATATGCTTTCGTTTACGGAGAAGCTAATATTGAAAATAAAGAAATACCCATTGACCACGATGATCTTTTTAATGATGTAAGAAAAGGCGAAGCGTTCTATCTGGCTAACGGCCTAATTGAATTGGAGATAACCGATATTAAGGATAAAAAGATATTCGCCCGAGTCCATCGCGGAGGACTGCTTTTATCTCGCAAAGGCATTAATATTCCAGAAACAAATCTTTCCAACGGAGTTTTAACAAAAAAAGATATGTCAGATGCCGAATTCGGAATCAAGAACGGCGCCGACTATATCTGCCTTTCCTTTGTTCAAGCGGGAAACGATATTGAGGAACTGAGAAAAATATTAGGGAATAATAAAACTTCTATTATCGGAAAAATCGAAAGAACTGCCGCATTGAGAAATATTGATGAAATAATCAAAACTTCCGACGGAATTATGATTGCCCGGGGAGATTTAGGGATAGAAGTTCCGATAGAAGAACTACCTATAATACAAAAAGAAATTATACGTCATGCACACTGGTATCAAAAACCGGCTATTGTTGCAACAGAAATGCTTATCTCCATGATGGACCGTCCTCACCCGACCAGAGCCGAGGTGGCTGATATTGCCAACGCTGTTTTTGACGGAACCGATGCAGTTATGCTATCCGACGAAACAGCTTCTGGAAATTATCCCGTCGAAGCGGTTAAAATAATGAAAAAGATAGCCAAAAGAGCCGATGATTATTTTAACAGCACTAACTATTTAGAATAATCTATTTTTTAATTAGATTAATGTCTTTTACAGTAATCCACGCCGACATGAGTCCGAATCCACTTTTATCAATTTCAAAGGGATCTACTGTCTTCTGATTTTTTAAAAAAACCAGCAG
>JBBACM010000069.1:0-5693 GCA_041657045.1 Minisyncoccota bacterium | reverse complement strand
AACGCACGTATAAGAGGAACGAAATGACCACCAACGACGATAATTTTTATTATACCGGCCAACGTTGTAACAAGTGCGGAGAAAGGACTTACACCGATAACTTCTGTATCTGGTGTGTGAAAACTTGTGAGGAGCATGGGAAGAGGGTTAGAGAGTGACGGAGAGAACATTAATTGGTGGGATATCATCAATTATTCTTATTATAATAGGAACGATTCTTATATATTATTATAAGAAAGGTGAAATGCCTTCGGTTCATGGAATAATGGGGTATGCTTTCACTGGTTTCGGAATTATAAATATTGGTATGGTAATTGTTGATTATTACGGGTTGATGTAAATAATGCCCGAAATTTGTATTGGTTCTGTAGAATGGTCGAATACTTTAGAGGGGTATTTGATACATTTATTTGGGAGGGATAAAGACGGGATCGCACATAGGATTGACGTGACAGGATTCCAACACTATTTCTATGCTCCCACGAGTGAGTCAAATAGAATAACCCCCGATTTAAAAATTGATAAAGAGGAATTTCGTTCTATTATGGGCGAGACATTAATGAAAATTTACCTAAATAAACCCGGTGATATTTACGATACGCGAGATCGATTTTCACATCTTGAAGCCGATGTTCCATATGTAATTCGATTTCTTATTGATACAGGAATTAAAAGCGGTGTATCTGCCCCATCCTTAATATGCGATTATAAAGATTTGAAACCGGTGGATTTGAATTTTCCCACAAGAGTATGTATCCTTGATATCGAGTGTGATGATACCAATGGATTTCCGGATGCTTCAAAAGATCAAATTTTTTGTATTACTTGTTATGATTCTTTCGAAAAGAAATATACAAGCTTTGTTACTGCAACAAAGCCAATAGATATGACGCCAAAAGAAAATGGGTGCTTTAATCCAGATGTCCACGACGTTATGATTTATAAAGATGAAAAGTCTTTACTCATAGATCTCACTTCATATATAAAAGAACTGGATTTTGATATTATTACCGGGTGGAATTCAAATGGGTTTGATTTACCATATATTCTTACAAGGTTTGATAAACTCGGTATTAGCAGAGAAAATATTTCTCGCCTTCGTGGAAATAGTCAAAGAATTGAAATCAGAGGAAGGCAATTATTCGATCTATTGGATGGATATCGCCGTATGCACCTTGGTGAACAACCTTCATACCGTCTTGATGCTATTGCCTTCGCCGAAGTCGGTCAGCAGAAAATCCGTTTCACGGGTAAGGTTTCAGATTTGTGGAAAAATGATCCAACCAATCTGGTTTATTATAATTTTACCGATACGAATCTTTGTTATCTAATAGATGCCAAAGACAAGACCGTGGAATTTCATCGTCACGTAGCACAGTACGTTGGATGCCCCCTTGAAAAAAGTACATTGTCTATGCCGATAATTGACATATACATATCGAGAAAAGCATATGGTCGTTTTGTGCTTCCGTCAAAGGCGACTACAGTAGATCATTCTTCGGAAGGTTTCCAAGGAGCAACCGTTTTCGAAACACCGGTTGGAGTTAAAGAAAATGTAGTGGTGCTTGATTTAAAGTCTCTCTATCCCATGATTATGCTCACGTGTAATTGTTCTCCGGAAACAAAATCGCCTACTGGAGAGTTGGTCACACCAATTGGGATACGGTTTAAGAAAGAGCCAGATGGGTTGGTACGAGAAATTCAAAATGAATTATTGACAGAGCGCGACGGATTGAAAGCAAAAAGAAACACATTTGATTTTGGTTCACCCGAATATAAGAATTATGATATGCGACAAGATGTGACAAAAATTATAATGAACTCATACTACGGAGTGTCGGGCAATCCTACATTCCGACTCTATGATCGTGATGTTGGTGCAGCTATTACATCTGTGGGGCGTGCTATTCTTGAACACAACCGGGATCTGATTGTTGAGCGTGGATATAGGGTTGTAGCCGGTGACACCGATTCGGTTATGATATGCATACCGAAATCCCTTGGAAGAGAAAACACCATGGTGATAGCAAAAGATCTTGAAAAGATGCTTAACGAATCATACCCACGGTTCGCAAAAGAAACTCTTAACGCAGACGTTCAATATTTCTCAATTAAGTTCGAGAAGATGTATGAACGCTTCTTTTCTAGTGGGAAGAAAAAACGATACGCGGGTCTCTTAGTGTGGAAGGAAGGCAAGGATGTAAACCAAGTTGATATCACCGGTTTCGAAACCGAACGCTCCGACTCCCCCGCTGTAACGCGCACCATAATGAAAACTTTAATTTCTATGGTGCTGGAGGGGAAATCTTATGATGAGATTCAACCTGTCATATCGGAAATGATTCGTAAGTACCGTGCCAGCGAATATACTCTTGATGAAATCGGAATACCTGGCGGAATCGGAAAAAATCTTGAAGATTATGAAACTCCGGATGCCCACGTGCGGGGAGCCATATATTCGAATAAATATTTGGGGACGCACTTCGGGAAAGGTTCAAAACCAAAGCGACTTTACATAAAATCCATGCCGTTCCAATATCCACGCACAGATGTTTTATGTTTCGAGTATCCGGACGAGGTTCCGGTGGACGCGATTATCGACCGTGACACCATGCTTGAGAAGACGATGGAGCAACCCATTCGACGGATACTCGAACCACTTGGATTTGCGTGGGAGGACTTCGACCCAGGACTCACAACGTTAAAGAAGTGGGGGATTGAGTAATCATATAGCAACATACTTATAGTTAATGCGTTTATTATTAAATATCAAAGGGGTGTAGAAGAATTGATAAGAGAATCTGTTAAAAAATATTCAAGAGATTATTGGACAATGAATGAAATTATAGAGGAATCAATAAAACAGAGACAAATTGGTCCATTTTCAGTAATTGATAATGTAAATAAAGTTGTTAAGAAACTTGGGTGGAGGCGGATTAAATTGAACAGTGTTTGGTACGTTGTGCCACCAACGATGGATGACGATTTCAATATTCTCAAATAATTTCTTTTTTAGTAACTCATACTAACCAATAGTAACCTATAAATACATAGCATGACTATTAGTAAATATGACAAAAACTGGTATTGACGAAGTGGCATGGAAAGACGCTGTTGAAATTGGTGCTGATGAGTTTACCGATCCCAGTGACTATGAGGGGGTGTGTATTCACTTCCGAAACTGCAAGCCTTCATATTGCGCGGCATCAGGGTGTGGTCGAACACCATCAGAAGGGAAAGCAATGAGCGAATGCCAAGGATACCTCGAAGGGTGTCGAATGTTCAGGGTGTGATTATGACAAAATATTATTGTGCAGCGTGTTATCCGAAAGAGAATCGAAAGCCCGCTGATGGGTGCACTCTTGAAATGGGGGAATATCATTCCACTCCCAAACGGTGCGTGTTGGATGTAAGTAACCCCATAGTGAAATGAGAAGAGATAAAATTTAAGCCGTCTGGCTGGGATTGCCCAACATCCCCGACGGGGGGTGTGCCACTATTCAAAAGACTTTGATCACTGCAGTTACTGCGGGCAACCGGAGGAAAGAAAATGACAACCGAAACGAAATACCTTACTGTATTAGAATATGCTACAGAAAAACGAGTGAGTGTTAGAGTGATACGGTCCGAGATAAAAAAGGGCAGAATAAAAGCCGAGAGGATCGGGAAAGAGTATCGGATACCCGTTGAGGATTAAAATGAATATTCCATTAGGGAGGAAAGGATATTTTTCAGAAATTGATGATGCGGATCTAATCCTCGTCCAATCGGTAAACTGGCAGGTTCTACATTCTGGTAATACCTCTTATGCATCAGGGATAACAAAAATAGGGGATATTAAAAAACCCGTATTAATGCATCGATTGATAATGGGATGCCCGTTTGGCACAGTGGTTGATCACATCAACGGCAACGGACTCGATAACCGAAGGGAAAATCTCCGCATAGTTACTCATAAAGAAAACTCACAAAACCTGCATTTTGAAGGGTCGTGCAAAAAAGTAAGGAGATCAAAATCTGTGTCTCTCACAAGCGACCGTATCGATATTCTCGATTCGTGGAGACACGAAGGGGAGAGTCACACGGATTCCATATGGCGCATGGATCGTAGGTTAAAGAAGCATAATGAAAAACTAGAGGTAAAAGAATGAAACGTTTCACAAAACTTTTAAACCGTTGCCATAACGAATGTCCCGATTATGAATATCGCGATTTTGAGTGTGGGGGTATGACATGTGATTGGTGTAAGAAATACAATCGGGAGATACCTTACAAGATACAGACGTTTCCGGAGTGGTGTAAGTTGGAGGATGTATGACTGAAATTAAATTCTCTCGTGTATGGGCAATGCCAGATAAGAACACTTTTGATATCAAACCAATTCGGGAGTTTCTTTTTCCTTATGTAAAAAACGCCATTGAAATATGTGACCCGTTTTGTGGGGATTCCACGATAGGTAAATATCGAAACGATATTCAAAAGTCGGGTATAGATTCGTTAGATTGGATGAAACAGTTTGAAGACGAGTCAATGGAAGTTGTGTTATTTGATGCTCCGTATTCCCCAAGACAATTGAAGGAATGTTATAATTCTATGGGACAATCATTACATGACACAAAATCTTCAGTGTGGAAGAATTGGAAAATGGAGATTGCAAGGTTGGTTAGACCATGTGGGTATGCTTTATCGTTTGGTTGGAGCAGTGGGGGAATGGGCAAACAACTTGGATTCGATATAGAAAAGATATTGTTGGTTCCGCATGGTGGTAATCACCACGATACAATTTGTGTAGCAGAAAAAAAGAGTTAGAATTTTTACTGTTTAACTTATAGTAACTTTTATATGTGTAGTATGAGTATTGGTAAATATACAAAGGATGTGTGAAGAAAATGCAATACAAAAGGATGAACAGAAAACCCGGAAGACCGGTAACAACTCGTACCCCGTACTCAGTAACAAAAGGAACGGCAATAAAAAAGAAAGTCATATTAACAAAAGAAATGAAAGAAAAACACCCCCTGCTATATTTATATTGCAATGTCGGCGACGAATTATAAAAAAAGAAAAGAATTAAAAATTAATTTTACTGTTCTTCCGTCTCTTCATTCTCTTCTTTCTTCTCTGGCTGTTTCTGAATTTTCGGGTAAAGTTTAGGCATTGACTCTTGTAGTTTTAGAGAACCTGGAAGACCGTCTTCGTAAACCAACAACAAGATTTCATTGAGCTCATATCCGTAAATTGTGCCGGGTCCACCAAATTGCTGGATGGCTGCATTAAGCGCGAAGATACGGCGTTCTTTTTTCTGTACATATTTCGCAAGGGTTCCCATTTCTTTTTCTGTAAACGTAGACATTGTTTTTTCCTCCATTATTTTTTCAATCGTTTTTCTGAGATAATTGATTGGTTTTTTCTTTTATGGCTTCCTCCGATACAACTCTTAAATTTAAGCCTGCACGCCTACCGTTTTTGGCAACAGTTTCATCGATTTTAATTACTGATTTTCGGGCCATAAAATACATTTTAGTGTTAGATGTCACCATATATAATACTTTGTATCCAACTTATTATTTATAGTTTGTAAATACAATACTATTTTGAGTGAGGTGCTGTTTATATGTTTGAGAAAGTTAAGACTTACCTCAAGGGTGCATTCCAGAAGAGCATGGATCTTGTCCACGACTCCGAGGCAATTG
>JBBACM010000068.1:431-5835 GCA_041657045.1 Minisyncoccota bacterium | reverse complement strand
TCGGCGTACATAAGTGATCTTTATTTGTTTTTTTCATGGTACCTCTAATATACTACAATACAATTGTATGTGCAAGATATTTCTTTTTGATTTCTAAAAAAAGTTTTCGGTCTTACGAAACACCGGAACAGTTGATGACCTGTCGTAGTATTCCTCTACCCAATAATTGCTGATTTGCTCGAAGTCGGATTTGTTTTTGTCATAAGTGACGTGTATAGTCGGCCAGTCTATTACAGCGTCAAGCGCCTGTATTTTTTCTCCTTCACACAACGAGATCATTCTTTCCGACATATCAACGTTTGCTGTAGCATTGTTGATGATGCTGATAATCTGCTCGTGCATCGCAGCGTCGGGAAATACCACTTTAGACAGCGCTTCCCTTACCTTGTCCATATCGATTAGTTTTATCATTTCTACCCCTTTAATTTTACCTTGTTTTCTTTTCGTACTTTTGCATTAGAGATAACATATTGCCTTTCGTTAAAAGTAAAAAGCTCTCCCCCGTCCGCAGTATCGGGTAAACAATTCATTCACCGGTGATTGTCAGTGCGGTAAATTTGGAGAGCCGGTTATTAATACCTTTTTTCAATAGTGTGTGTATGCTCCTCTTTTGGAAGCCCTTCAAACACCATCGGAACGTCTTTGTACATCCACTCATCTGTTTTTGTTTCCATCGACAAGCTCCCCCAATATTTTTTACAGGAGAACTGGTTCATTTGATCTTCGATTAGAACTGTACAGGCTTTCTCGATAAATTGATCAAGGTTTAGCATCTCAAGACGATATGTAAGCCTTGCCTCTTTAGCTTCGTCCGCTCCAGCCATAACATAAGAGAAAACAAACTCAAGGTCAAACTGGATTGACTTTTCAATGTGTTTGAAAACGGGAATTGTAAAAGAAAGCTTTTCCGGAGGAAGAAAAGATGCTTTACCGTGGTCTTTAACAGAATATTCAAAACTGTAGTTTCCGCGAGAATCTTTTGATTTCGACATTGAAACGATCTTTTTCATTTCCATGTTTTCGATATCATCTTTTATTTTGAGTAGGTCGCCATACTTTGCCATTTTCCTTAATAGCTCGCAGAAATCCTTTTCTCTTATATCAACGTTTATTTTGCTCCTAAGAATGTTAAGTTCATCGGTAAATTCAAGGTTACAAACCGCAAAAGCAATTTCATTTTTTGAGATATCTTTCGTTCCTGCAACCAATGGCCAAACCGATATTGTTTTGTCTCCATAATAAATAGAGTATTCAGAATCTTTTCCAAAATCGCATAAAAAACTCTTAAGCGAAGATACCCTATTTGTAGAAAACAACTTTCTTGTTTCGCTTGTTAATTTATGTGTTTTGTTTTGCAGAGTAAGCTCATTTGTATTACCCGTTATATTCAGTTCCATCAAACACCTCCATTTTAGAGTTAGTTGTTTCAATTATTTTCGGTGAATCGAATAAGCCGTATTGTTCTGCTTCTGCCGAGTCGGTTCCTTCGTTTACCGGTAATCCACCGATAAGGGCTGTCGTAAATTTAACACTCGTGTATTTCGGCTCTTTAAGTTGAACCGAAAACTGTATATTCCCGCTATTTCGCATTCTCGGATCAGGCGGAAAAATTGATATTGTTGCGTTAAGTTCAACCTTTTGGTTAAACTCATTGGCCATTTTATGGCCTTTAATGAATAGTTCCTGCATCATACAATCAAAATTGCCTTTAGCAATATCGGTATAATGCAACGGTTCTTTGTCTGTTAATGACATACCACTACCCTTTCGTTAGAGTTAAATTGAAATTGTTATTATTCAAATCAGGAAACTGTTTCCTGATATTATCTTTCCACCATATTTTGTCTGGTGAAACGTGATCAATAATTGAGTCAATCCATTCTCGTTTCGGAATAACCTTATTTTTCATATTGCCGGTCATTGCTCCAACGATTACCATATAGTCGCAATCTCTTTTCAGTGGTCCCATTATTGGTTCAACAGAAAAGTATGGTCGTGGCATAGCATCCCTATAAACAACAAGAGCAATGCTGTTTTCAAGCGTTTCGGTAACTCCTTGCATCGTATTTTTAGGCCACTTTACACCAATATATGACCCAGGATTTTTTGAAAGAAACATATAGGTGTTACTGAAGTAGTATTCACAAGTTTCAACGACCTTCTTTTTGTCCTCATGGTTCCAGAACCAAATATCGCTCATTGAACCGACAAATATTGTTGAGTTATTTGCTTTAATAGGATCATTAAGTCGATTTTCATGACAGATTATGTCACGAAATGAGGTTTTATAGAACCTTTCATGTATTTTACGAGCATAGCAATACTCGCAATTATTTTTACACCCTGTTATCGGGTTCCAGGTATACTTAAGATTCGGCCAATCAATTGTCGTTTTATTCAAGTCTTTTCCCTGTTAAATTTCCACTATATCTATTCCGTATTTTTCTTTTACCAAGCTTTTTTTTAACTTATAAAGAGGGAGCCTTTTACCTTTTACGTCTTCGTATGTAATAGTACCATTTTTCCAGTATACTTCAAAATCAAGGAAATACCGTATGTCTTTTCCATTCGCTTTTGATACTTCAAACGGTACCTGCATCCTGAAGTCGATAACATCACCGCACTTCATGAGCATTTTAAGTTCAACGTATCGCTGACCTTCCTTTTTAGACCTGAACTTAATTCCGTCTATTTCGACTATGGTATTTCGGTATTTGTTTTGTTTAATAGAAATATTACCGAACGCTGAACGTATCTGCTCCTTGATGTGATCAGGAAAATTATATCTGTCAACGTCTTTCGTCGATCTAATTTTCATTCTAATGCGCTTTCGACAAACACTTCGCCGACCATTTCAACCGTAGACACAGGCTCATAATTAAGCGTAAGCGTTATTTTTTTACCGGCTTTCAGTTCGTCTTCGGCTTTCTGGCACAAAGTCTCATTAACAACTATCCCTTTCCCGTTTCGGAGGTCTAAGAACACGCCTTTGCACCAGTTTATAAATTGGTTTCTGTCTACGGAAACATTACTCATTTTTATTACATTCGTTTTTAACCGCTTGCCACAATTCATAGAAAACTTCGTCTTTAACCGTCTCAACAAAAGCACGATCTGAAAACACCTTGTCGAGGTGCTTGTACTTTTCATAAATTTCTTTAATGTCCATTTCCGTAGCACTCCCTCATTATTTTATCAGATTCGTCAACATTTTCTTCAAGATTCTTGATTTTTGTTTCAAGTTCATTGATCTTTTCATTTGTACCACCAAGTACCAAAAGCAAACCTGCATAAATCTTTTCATCATTTTTTAAGTTCTCAATGTGCGTCTCAATAAATTCCATGAAGTTTTTTCTAACGCTTTTATTTTTTTCATGGTTTCTCCGTCTCTGAGCCATCGACATTAAATAGTGTGAAATATTTACCTATCATAAATCATTTTCTTCCTAAAACTTTCTTAAATTCAATAACAAAAACCCAAGGGTTTTTGCTCCATCCGAACTCGCTCTTTTCGTTTAGTGAGTCCCAAAGGTCGGCAAAGGCAGGAACATATGCCGGAAAATGTTCTCTGGGTGCAATGTATGGCGTAGTAACCCCTTCAGCTTTCGCATCGTCTTCAGTAATATCCTGAAGGCGTTCAACACGAACATCTGTTATTATAAGATTAATCCGTGACATCCACCGGAACATATGTATTGATGGTTTCCACCCTTTACCCTCCCAAGCAGAAAGGTTTTCGTCGACAATCCGTATTGGTAGTGACTCATCTTTACAATACGGCTCATCAGCTTTATATTCTATCCCATCAATCCATCCGCAAGACTGGTCAGGCCTAGTTCCTACCCCCCAAGTCTCTCTAACCCAAAGCATTTCTCCTGGTTTGCCGTATTTGCAATTAATAATTCCATTAGGGTCGGCATCAGGTGTTTTAAAAGGAACAAAAGGAGATCCAACCCAAATCGGTTGCGGGTTTATAATCCTTCTCGTCTGTGTCTTTTTTCCTTCGATTATAGCCCTTACCATTGACCCGCTAAATAATATCGGATGTTCTTTCATTCTTTCGCCTCCTCATACTGATTAAACACTTCCACCGACACCTCCCGATCTTCGAGCGGGATAATCTCGTCGATGTACTTCTTATGCTTCGACTTCGGATTCCGTAGCCGGTAGTACGTCATCTTCTTGAGCGTCGGCATTGTTCACCTGTTTATAAATAAAATCACCTTGTCGATTAATTCCGAAACGCCGGAATACATCTTTCTGTTCTTCTCGGATTTGAATTGATATTTTGTTTTAAGCGACTCAAGATCAATTATCAAATCTTTAACCTTGTCAGAATCACCCTTGTTCAGCTCTGCCTGGATACGCGCCTTTTCTTCAGAAGCCTTACGTTCTTCAACAGCCTTTCGTTCTGCAAGCTCACGTTCGACGGCTTCTCTTTTTGCTCGTTCTGCACGTTCTATTTTTTCTCGTTCATCGCGTTCTTCCTTCAGTTTAGCTTCATATGCTTCGCGCTCTTTACGGGCTTTTTCTTCTGCCGATTTACGCTCGGCTGCTTCTTTTTCATGACGCTTCCGATCTTCCTCTTCTCGTTTTTTCCGCTCAATTTCATCTGCTTTACGCTTCTCTTCGGCTTCTTTTTTCAGGCGCTCATTCTCAACCCTGATACGTTCCTGCTCGGAATCGTACTCTTTCTTTGCAGCTTCAAGAGTTCCGACGAAAACTTTCCAATCCTCTTCTGATATACCGGAAAATTCTTCATCTTTAACTTCAACGAATTGCCACAGATGGATTATCGATTCTTTCCGCTCGCGGTGAAGAGCAATGCGGCGTTCTCGTTCAACACGTTCCTCTTCGGCTTTTTTCTCCGCTTCAATACGCTCTTCGTACTGTCGCTTCTTTGTGTCGATGTATGCTTGCCAAACGTCGTCTTTCATTGTTCCAAGGTCGCTTGGAACAGCATCAACGTACTGTTGTAGCTCTTCGGCTCGTTCGGTTTGGAGTTTTTCTATCCGCTGTTGTTCGAGCAATTCATAGTGTTTTTCAATTTTTTCGAGCTTTTCTTCTTTATCAGTTACAACCCATTTTACGATATTCGCAACACTATCAATTGCTTTTCCGGCACGTAGATACTCTTCCTTTTGTTCTTTGCGTGTTTTCTCAGTAGCAATCCTTACTCTACCAATATCGATTCTCAAACGCTTTGCTTTTGCTGTAATCTCTTTGGTGATTTCCACTTTAGATTCTTCAATAATCGTATTGAAATCGTCTTCAAATTTCATGAGCATTTCCGTCATCGGGTCGAACACTGCTTTGATCTGCTTAGCTTTCGACAGTTCAATTCCCTGTAGTTCTGTTGATTCGAGAGTAATCAGTTCGTTCATTTTGTACCGCCTTTCTTTGT
>JBBACM010000068.1:0-421 GCA_041657045.1 Minisyncoccota bacterium | reverse complement strand
ACTTACCATTTTCTTTTTCAACTACACAGTACTTTATTTTTTCCAGAACACTAAGCAGTTTCCGCATTCCGGCGATCTCTTTTTCTACTGAACCTTTTTTCATTCTGTACCTCATTTCATTGTTTTGTTTTTAATTAGTATAAAGTTTTTTAAAAAGTTCTACCGTATTGCTCCATAAATCGATACATTCTGCATTGTCGTATCCTAATTCTTCAGCCCATTCCGAGAATTCGGATGCGCATGAAAACCTTTTCGGCATTGTTGTAAATCCCCACAAGAGATATTGGAACAGTTTATCGTTTTTCATATTCTTTACATTGTTCAGAATAATCAACACTCGATACCGGGAGCCCTGTTTTCTCAACGTGCTCTTTGTCGAGATTATCTACATGATATTCACAGCCTTTTTTTCCGCACGTCT
>JBBACM010000067.1:0-5910 GCA_041657045.1 Minisyncoccota bacterium | reverse complement strand
CTGAGCGGCACCGACTACCCGAACTCTGAAGTTTTCCCACATTTCCTCATCATTAATTATGTCATCCATAAATGGCAGTTCTTTTGTGGGCTTCTTACCTAGTATTTTTTTTTTAAATTCGGCAAAAGAAGCGTTCAAAGCTTTTTCAATATCTGATTGAAAAGAGGCCTCGACCTTCCGTCGTTCCCTGCCCATGAAGTCGGGTTTGCGGACAGCTTTTGCAGAGTTATCGACCGGTTCGATATCATTAGCCACTATATCCGGCGTGACATCCGGTTCGATATTCAAACTATCGAATTCCTCTTGAGTGAGTTCACCCCGGTCTAGCATCTGCTGCCGCACTGCTTCGGGGGTTAGTATACCATTAAAGACATACACCGCAGCCGTATCAGCTCGCATCTTCGCAAGCGTAGCCTGTTCCATGTCTCCTGCTGTATCCTGTTCATCGTATCTAAAGGTCACATTCTGAGGTATGATTCCGTGAAAATTAAATTTATGCTCAATGGTTTTCATAAAGAGCGCAGGTCCCTTACCTCTGCTCTTTTGATGCAGGATTTGGCTTTGCTGAGATGATCCTAACCCACCGCCAGGCAAAGGCGCAAAATCCTGGAAGTCCGCTCCAAAGCCCATAGCCAACAAAGAAATGTACCACTTCATTGTCACTTCTTCATCAAAGCCATCCGGCAATGATGATAAATCAATTACTTCGTGTGCTACTTTTGCGTTAGGGTCTAAAGTTCCAAAAATCATTTGCTTATAAAAACGAGTAAAGCCCTGCGCCAATTGCTCTTCATTGTGAGCCTTCATTGCGTCTTCAATTTCTTGAGTCCGCACGCCCGAAACAAGGTGAATAGCTTTTGTATTATTGCCGGTGACTTTTTCTCTTTTATAAACCGAAATATCTCTCAACAATTGAGCCATGCGCAGTACACGGGAGACCGCACAAATCTGGACATTATTCATGGTCTCAATCGGACTCGGAAATTCCTCAACGGTTATAATTTGCCAAGGAAGCATTTTATGCTCAGCACCGTTTCTATCGGTATAAACTACAGGCCAATCCGGGACTCCCGTCCTCCGGCAACGCCCTGAGTCAAGATTAGCTACACCGATTACCGGTGAAGTCTCTGAAATCCCGTCCCGAATAACTTCAATAAAAGCTCCGTTATCGCACGTGAAAAGGTCGATTGAAAGTTTGGTAATAAATGATAACCAACCCCGTCCAAGATCGGCATTGTGCAGCATGTTTTGAATGACCTTGACCGTCCGGGGAGGTCCATCCAGCGTCCAATTAAAAGCCGCATTGCGTCCGACAATGGTATAAATAGCGGATGCAAGATAAGGTTCGGTGGGCCAAAAATTACGGAGTTGAATATCCCTGTAATGAGGATTGTTACCCCAAGCCGTAATGTCATCCGCAATAGTAGCCAATTGAAGTACAAAACTCGATCGGGGTAATTCCTCGTATTGGGGTTTAACCTGTACTGATTTAGTTATATCAATTTCATTTGGCATTGGTTTTCCTTTAACGGTTATATTGAGAGTCTGAGACATTCAAAACTCGCCATACTCAAGGCTACACAAAGATCAATTTTCCGGCTTTCGGCCTTTTTAACAATCCTCATTTTGGTGTCAGCGTCCGTTGATTGTTTGGCGTTGGCGTTCGCTATATGTTCTCTAAGATCAACATTGCCATCATGCCTGATTCGTTTCTGTAAAATAAGATCATAAAGACCTTTGTCAGCTTCCATACGCTTGTTTCCCTGATCGAATGAGTTCATCCAGCATATGCCGGCCTTGGTTAACCGTGTCCCCATATCATAGAGTTGATAAGGGTCATAACAGCATTCGATCACATTATAGAGCCTGCAAAATTCCTTGACCGCTTCTTCCGGCCCGACGAAATCGATCTTGCCGCCTTTTGGAGGTGTCCAGACTCTGCATGCCCTGACCGCAATGCCTTGTTTTGGATTAAGAGGATCCCGGGAGACAACCATCAAAGCAAAACAATCTCCACTGACCGCAGCATCCAGGCCAATTACTAAAGGTGTTTTCTCTCCCACTTTGAGAGGTAATGGATTCAAACAAGCGTCCCACCACTCAATGGGTACAAACGATGATTCGGCGCTTACCCATTTGTTGCCATGTAAGCGCGACATTTGGTTGGGTGTCTGGGTTGCGGATTCTGATGCGTAATAGCGTTTTCCTTCTTCTCCGCGCTGCCAGGGCATCCGGTGAGCTTGATCTCCGTCATCCCAGTAAGCAAAGATGCCGGCCGCCTCGTTTACATAACATGGTACCTTATCATCTAGATTGGGAGACTCTTCAAAAGCATCCAGCCCAATTTCACCGGCGGTTAATTGTCTACCTTCCAACACTCCGGATTGATATAATCCCCAGAGAAGTTCTGATTCGCCCTCAAAACCGGCATAAGTCTCAATCATTCTCATGGAGTTTTTAACGATTGGTGACGGCGCCATTTCAGCCCAGAATCTAACCGCATCCTCGTGGATATAGCCCCAAAGTTCAGTCCAGACCGATAGGGCAGGATTGGAACCGGCTTCACCCCGGTAATCGGCGGCGATGGCTTTTATTTTTGAACCTGTTGCCCTGCACGTCATGGACTCAGCAGCCAGCGACCATTTATCCGGCAATTGATTATGCTGCCTATCGAATAGAGGGTCGAGTTCTATACTGGTTTTAACAGCCTTAAATGATCTCTCTTTAGCTTGTTCCAGGTCATTACCGATGCAGTATATCTCGTTAAACTTCCCCCAGGTCTCAGCCGCCCACCTGACAGCGACACCCGCGATAGTAGTTTTTCCGGACTTTTTGGGAGTGGAATATATAAACGTCTGGAATCTGAAATTGCCCTTTACATCTCGCTTAAAGGCGTATCTTAAAACCGCCGCCTGGTGGTTGTAGAACTTAATTGGTTGCGAGGTTTCTTTAATGTAAAAATTAGATTCAGCCCATTTAACAATATCGGATTGCTCACGGCGTTTCCGTTCCACTTGAATCTGAGATAGAGATGGGAGTGACTTTTCTAACAATTTGTTCAAGGTTATCCAACTCCTGATCGGATAGTGATGACAGATCATAAATATTTAATTGGCGTTGATCTATACTAACATTAACTTTGGTCGAATCGTCATAGATTCTCTCCATTTTATTCAGCTCTTTAATGGCCTCGATTGGACTGGTTAACTCAACTGTTGTGTAGATTGTGGGACTATCCCCATTCTCGTCATATTCAGTCCGTGACCGAATCGTTTTAATTGCCCTGCTATTTTTTGTCTCAGGTCCGATATTGACCCAGGAGCCATCTTTACCTAACTCCATAAAATCAGTTAATTTGGCCCTGAGTATTTCAGTTAAGATTTGCTTACGCTCAACAACGGAAGCTATTTTCACAGACTCCGCTTTTAGTTGTAGTTCGGTTATTCTAGCAATGATGTTAGGTTTTTTAAGGTTTTCATTTCCCATGACCGCAGCGGTATGAGGTGAATATTTAGCTAATTTTGCAGCCTCAGTAGCATTTCCAGTGGAAAAATAGAATAAGCAAAATTTTTCTTGTTTTTGTAATTTTAATGGAGGCATAATTTAACTCTTATTATGTAAATCTATTAATTCCTGATTGCTAAATTTTTTTCGCTTGCTAGTTGTCTGAGGTTCATCATTTATCGCCTCATTCAACTTTTCAATATCATGGATGATAATCGTCGTCTCAGGGAATACGATTTTCCTTTCCTTCTCAATTTTAACCGCCGTATCCAGCCGGTCGAGTTCTATCGCTAATAGCTTTTTAAGCAGTTCTTTTGATTGATTGATATCCGGTGCTTTGTCAGCGCATCTAGGTCGTTTAACCATTTAAGGCTTGTCCTCTTCTTACTCTGGCGCCTCTCCAGGTATCGGTAATATTCCTTATAAAAGCCCGGGAGTGCATTAAAGCATGATCATCGTCACAGAGTATTAATATATTAGCCGGTTCGTAAACCAATTCAGATGCTATTGAGGTTTCCGAAACCGGGATGATATGATGACCGTGAGTTGCGGGTATTCCGCAAGCCTCGCAATATTCCCCACGCTCTTTTCGGATTTTATTCAGGACTGCTAAATAACGAGACATGTTTGACATCGATTTTCCTTTTAGAACAGATTAGAACAAAACATCACAATTTTAATTTGGGTATTGACATATTTGTATTATTATGGTATGATTATAGTATCAAATAAAGAGAGAGGAGAAACGGAAATGTATAAAATTGAAACCTTAATAGACAACAACTGGGTAGATGATGCAGTAGGTCAACCAAACGAATTTGAGACCGAAGAGCAAGCAGAAGAGGCTATTCCAGAAATGGCTAGAATATTTGATAGCGAAGAATCTGAATTCAGGGTAGTTGAAATTTAACTAAATCCCACAGGGTTATCCGGAGCCAATCCGGCGAATAAAAATAGGAGACGAGAAATGAATAAAACGGAAATGAATAAACTAAAAGTAAATCTCGACCGTGTCAAGAGACACGGAAATTACATTAAATTAGGGAACGGAAGGACGGCTAGGGAAGGATATGATGGTAATTTAAAAAGCATTAGCATCCGCCAAAATGGGAAAGAGATTCTTTTTTTTAGGGGTTCATCACTCGGTTTTTCCGAATGCCTTACTCATGAGGATAAAACATATTTAGCGAGCCTTGCATATGGATCAGATTGGGAAACCAGACCTGAATAAATAATCCAAAGCTCTGCCGGTCTCTGCTTAAGACCGGAAAGGGGATAATATGAAACCAAAATTTTATAACCTCAGACTTACAGACCTTGAATTTAAACTTATCCAGGAGGCCGCCAAAAAAGACGGGCGGTCGATTAACTCCTGGTGCCGCGTAAAACTTGCAAAAAACGCCGCGCAAGATTTGGCGCCGGACGGCGCGGTGATAAAGTAAAATATATCTGGCAATCCACAGAGCCGGTAACCAATCCGGCTTTTTATTAACCAAAAACCGCCCATTTCTGAGCGGCTATAAGACGGACTTCTATTTCTCTTATTATACCACATATGTCAAATAAAATCACCGAGGCTAATTTAGCCTCAAATTTATGAAATGTTATTACCCCTAAAATTGCCTGTTTTTAATAATTTTCATCTGATTCTTGTAATATTTTACTTTTTTGAGGATTTTATATCATTATGTAAAATATCACCATTTAAATATCGCTTAATACACCGAATAGAATATTCTTCAATAGCCATTATTTCAAAATAACTACGATTCCACCAGTAGCCTACTTCACCATAAGAAAAACCAGCTATATCCAGGGTGGTAATGATTGATTTTTGCATGGAAGTTAATTGTTTAATTGCCCGGTCAAGATCGGCTTTCATTTGAGCCGGTTTAACGAACGGAGCGTTGAGATTTCTGGATTTATTAATATTACAACCGTAATCAGGATCAGACAGTCCATCATTTGGCATTTTACCATCTGCTAGTGATAGATAATTTTCCAGCATCCAGCGGACTTGTTTTGTGCTATAGGTCTGGGTTTGATATTTTGTTTTCAGTTCCAAGATTCAAAACCTCCTTCTTATTTTCAGCTTTTGTTATCTCCTGAATAGTCAGAATCCATAAATATGTTTGTTTAAATATCTCGCCAAATTCGGCCCGACTTGGATGCTTGCGCTTATTCTGGGTTTTATTATTTAATTTTAAATGATCTACGTATGCTAAATCTATCATGTGTTCTAAATCATCTATCATCTTAATGTATCCCTTGATGGATTGGGTTTTTTCCTCATCTCTTTATCAGCATCGAACGGTGATATATCCGGTGCCGGATTAACTATTTTAAGTCTATGCGCCGGATAGTGTTTATTTTGATATATTATAATCGCAGCCTGGTCCTCATATG
>JBBACM010000066.1:0-5927 GCA_041657045.1 Minisyncoccota bacterium | reverse complement strand
CATGAAAAAAAGTACCCTTTACGGGCGTAAGACGGATGCTAAGTTAAGCAATTATTTGCAAATGTCAAGCAATTTGTGAAAAATAAAGCACTGCCTCTGCTTTTCTTCGTGTCAAAAGCCCCGGCAATACCTTACCGCCTGCTCTGATCCACTTTACAAACTCGTCTGCAATAGTAGGATCATTGGGATTTACCCTAACTTTTTTTAGCAGTGTTGACTTTGATAGATTACCAAGCCCCAAATTGAATGCAAAGCTGACCAGTGCATCGTATTGATTTTGATTGATAGATAGTGCCAATTTATCTATACCCGCCTCAAATCGCTTTAAATCGTCTTTTAAGAGTATATCGGCTCCATACTCATCAATCACTCTACCTGGATAAACATTTTCTGTATGGCCATAACCGATAGTCCAGACGCCAACGGAGTCTTGATAGGCTTCGAGCCTTAAACCCTCGAAGTGCTTAATCAAATCAATGCCACGTTGTGAGGTTGTCATTTCAATTCCGGAGGTTTCAACGACTCGTTAATAACGTCTGTTTTGTCTGCACTGGTTTTTGAACTGCCCCAATTGAACATCACAACCGCACCACCCCATCCCAGCATCACGCCTAATCCGGTAAAAACAATCTCTTTATTTTCCTGCACAATAGGAAAAAAGATCAATAGCGCAAAAATAACGAAGTCCAAAAGGACAATAAATATCCCGAAAAGCAGGATGATTTTCTTTTCATTTAGCTTTGTCATATTAATTTGTTTGAGGTTTATAATCTTTCAAATCGTATAAATCATAGCTTGAAACCTGATCGTTACTTTTATTGGAAGGCCAGCGATTCCAAAACCTTACAAATCTACTGCAAAGTTCGAAACAGTAGTTCGTCTGCGCTCCCTTCCTGCCTATCCATATCAGGCCAAAGGTTTTAATGTACTGAATCCAGCTAATAAAATTTGAATACTGATACTTTGTTTTGTCGACATACGTCCAGAAAGTCCAGCCGGATTGCTCTTCATAAACTGTTAAAGGTTTTACAGGCTTTAAAATAAGATATTCGCCATGATAATATTCTGATGCTTTTGAGATTTCCGCGCCCGATTCCCTGGCTCCGATTGTGTAGAGTGTTTTGGCTTCTAGGTGCAACCCGTTCAAATTACGTTCAACTTCATTCCATAGTAATACTTCGCCATGACTGAAGGGTAACGGTTTTTTATGCTTTAACTTAGCATAGATTTTCATGTGAAAAATGATCTGTCGAGAGATCCACGAAGTACCTTTTACTAAAACTATTGCCCCAGAAAGTGTGCGGTCATTGTTCATACTGTTGTACTTTTATCCCGTTTTTAATTGCGATCTGCATTAAAATATCGTTATTTTTAATCGCTAAATTCCAGAGTTTATCGAAGTCGTCTTTGTCTGCTTTGGCATCTATACCTTTTTGCATCCTGTCCATCCTGGAAATTGTCGTACTGCAACTTGTCGCTAAAGTTGCCTTAATTGCGTTATCCTGGGTATCTACATAGCCTTTTATAGATATTTCCTTTTTATCCAGATCATCTTTAGACACTGCATTTTCTATTGTTGTCGCCTGATGATCGCAGCCTCGAAATAAAGCCTGACCTCCTAAACTCAAAACAGCAGTCAGAAAAGTTACGAAAAGGACCCACGCCCAATTTTCTTTAATTTTTCCCATTGTGATTCTATTAATAAAATTAGTAATAATAACACGGTAGCGATTATGCTGAACCAGGTCACGCCGGGGGGGTCCTGACTTAGTTCGTTGTGATTCCATTGAAGAAATAGACATATTGTAGTTATTATCATGATTAAGGAAAATGCGTAATAGAATAGATAATCATTTCGAGTAGCTGTTTTGTAAGATAAATAGGCAACCCAAAGAAATATAAATGAATTGTAGATAATATTCCAGTTGATACCATGCGGAAACCAATTATCATAGATAATCAGGAATAGCAGGAATACCGCTAACAACTTTTTTATGTAGGTATTCTTTTGCACGGAATCCCGTTTACAATAATCCCGACTGCTTCCAATTGCTCCAGGATGATCTTTTGCTGATCGGTCGAATAACCGTGCAGGATTTTATCCTTTACAAGCAACCCAAATTCACCTACATTTTGAGGCGGTAAATCTGCGAATAATTGATCGACTAGTTCTTGAATGCTCATAGTTGTATTTTTTAGAGTCCGTTCTTTAATTTTTTCAGGCATTGAAGTAGCATGGAGATTAGTACCCGATATTTTTGAAACACAAGTAGTCTATATCCTTGCCATTGAGCTGAATAGCGGCTGTTGACCACTTATAATTTGTAGCTTCGATTGCGTATACCCAGTTTTTCCTTCCATCTGGCAATTTTCCACGTTGCGTGTAAACAGCCATTACAAAAGTATTTTGCAGTAGTTCCTGAAATTGCGCCATCTCAAGGTGATACTTAGCTTTCAGGTACTTATTTCGCAATTTGACCATCATCAAATCATTCTCATATTTCTTCCACGTGTTTACGTTTTCAAGCGTTTCGCCTTGCGGACACGTGGGGCGGGGAGGCAGTGAAATGGGTGAATACCTAATATACCCCGGCATCTTGAAACCCATCTCGGTAAGTTTATTCTTTAATTCATCGCCCGTGAGGAAGCCGGTTTCTGTTTTTACAACAAGTTTTATTTTCATAGCTTTATCGAATTATAAATTTCATTTCTAAAAAACCTTTTGGCATGATAACCACGCCGATGCTGTCAATGTGCAGTTCTACAGGGTATTCATTTGCATAAGCATTTAGCTTAATAGTGTCCTCATAAACTGACCTTACGGCCTCTTGCCAAAAGTCATTTACTTGTACCTGTGTCCACTGTCCCTCGACCTGATAGTTAACCGTAAATTCGCCCTGCCCTTCGGCGGACATTTCAACCGTTTCCCTTTCCTGGCAGGATGCTAAAAGTAAAAGCGCAAAGAAGAAGATCAATTTTTTCATATCAATTATTTATCGGTTTGCTACTTTGAATATAGTCGTTATCAGCGACTACATAAAATGTCACCACATCATCATGACCAAGAACGATAGGACTGTCGTCTAAATTGAAATTTCCGGAGTCGTTAAAGGTAACCGTATAGGTGTCTGAATTGCCTATAATCGTGTAATACGCTCCCACGACCGGGCTGTCAAAATCCGTTATGGTTACCGCATTTGCGCTTCCGCCGTAGATAAAAGTATTTCCGCCCGATACGTCCGGAGTTGCATCGTTATCTGCAATGGTTTCAGTCCCGCTTTTTAGAACATCATTGATATAAGTATCCCCGATTACGCTAAGTTCTGCGCTGCTACTGCTTTCCGTTCCGGTCGTTACCTGAACATTTCCATTCAACCACAGTTGATTAGTCCCGAAATCACCATGTATAAGCGGCGTGGCTGTCGGGCTATTGTCAATATAAAGTTTATTGCTCCCTGTTTCTGAATATCCGGTACTATCTCCGAGCATCACATTTTCCGCACCTGTTACCAAGCCAAGCCCTGAAGCCCAGCCCAACAGGGTATTGTGCGAACCTGTCGTAAGGTTAAACCCGGACTGATAACCTCCGACAGTATTATAACTGCCCGTGGTAAGGTACTCCAGTGCCTCACCACCAACGGCTGTGTTATAACTGCCCGTGTTACTGGCAGGCGTGGAACTGCCTTTCATGGCTAATCTACCTAAAGCGGTATTACCGCTCCCCTTCATATCGTGCATGGCCTTGTCACCAAACGCAGTATTAGCATCGCTTACGGCTTGCATCATGGTACTATCCCCAACCGCAGTGTTCCACCGTCCCGAAGTCATGCCGATTTCTGAAGCCGTGCCGATACCTATGTTTGACGTCCCGGTCATGGTGAAGTTTCCGGCGGTTGAACCGAGGAATATGTTATTGGTCCCGTAGTCGTGAAGCCATGTATTCGTTGCTTTGTAAACCGATCCAACTGACGATGTTGCAACTGGCAGTCTAAGGTTTCCAGTGAAACTACCCGTTCCGGTAACTTGCAAAGCATAAGTAGGATTGACAACCGCCCCTATTGCTACTCGTTTAAATATATTAACATAGTTACTATCAAAGTTCCCATAAATAAGGATTCCGTCAACGGCGGCAGCCCGCCATAATGACGTTGAATCTTTTGCTATATAAAGTTTATTTCCGCCTAATTCGTTATAACCAGCTCTATAACCAAGAAAAACATTATAACTGCTGGTTGCATTGCTAAATCCCGCCGCATATCCTAAAGATACATTATTGTTTCCCGATGTATTCGTATATGCTGCTGTCCCGCCGACGGCGGTGTTGTAATTTCCCAAATTTTTACTCATCGCATTATTACCAACTGCGGTGTTGTTATTCCCGGTTAAATTATCAACTATAGCCTGATAACCTATTGCCGTATTTGTCGATCCAGACGTATTATTCCAAAGCGCCCTTATTCCGACAGCTACGTTTGAATTACCGGAATTAGTTTTTTGCATAGTTTTATAACCAAAAGCCACATTCTGAAATCCAGTCGTCAAATCATATAAAGCGTAATCCCCAAGTCCAAGATTATAACTTGCCTGTATCGCCGTTGCGGATGTCATTGTAAAATTTCCCGCATTCACCCCTAAAAACGTATTATATCCATCATTAGCCGCCGGTTTATAATTGTGCATAAACCTATCAGTTCCCTTGTATATCACTCCAGTAGTCGAAGAAGTCGTGGCTGGCAGGGTCAAATAGCCAGTTAAGGCTATTTTTGTCCCGTCATCCGTAATTTGCGAATTACCTATTACTGTCGCCGCGGTGAATTTAGGCACTGTATTCGCCGTCCCCGTTCCTGTAAGCGTTCCCGAAGGTGCAACGGCAAAAGTGACCTTACCCGTCGAATTATCATAGTTCAAAGTCAACCCCGTTTTCGCCGTCGAATCTAAGCCGGGTAAATAAAGCGAGGAGTCCACCGTCAATTTTCTCACCGTGAGCATATTCGTTAATAAATCCCCTTGCATCAATGTCGTTGCATTCAGGTTCTTTGCCCCGACAATAAATTGATTATTTGTATTACCAGAAGCCCCGACCTCATAACCGATATTAATACAGTTGTTAGTTGTAGCTGCTTGCCCTGTATTCCAACCAATATTAATATTATTATTTCCAGTTTGGGACGTTCCGCTATTTACCCCCAAATTTATGTTTTTATCTCCATTGTTACTAAATCCAGCAAAATTTCCAAAGAATGTCCCATAATCCCCAACAGCATCCGATCCGGCACTATAACCAATAGCGGTTGTATAATCCATTGTAGAGGTATTTAGTGCCGATTCCCCAACCCCTGTAGATTCCTTCAGCGTATCACTACCGGTAGTTATTCCTACCATTGTAGAATAATTCGTTGTACTGAAATTGAGATTCCCAGTTGCCCGGATATTTCCCGTAACATCTAATTTCTGAGTAGGTGTTGCCGTCCCGATGCCGACATTATCTGTCAGGTGTGCCGGGTAAATATACCCGGCAGTAGTATCTCTTAGCCACGTTGTGCGGGTCGTGGGGATAAGATATACAGTATCCAGCATATCATTATTTAAACTTACTAATGAAGCCCATTCCACCTCTCCATTTGTTAGCAGGGTAGCAATCCTTCCTACCTTCGTAGCCTCATCAGGTAAAGGATATAAGTAAAGCGAATCGCCATTGATTGTTACCTTGCCGGTATTAGTATGTGTAATGTCGTTACCCGTTTGGCTCCAGATATTCACGATAGTATCTTTCTGACTTACCCCGCTATTTACGAATATTGTATCACCAGATACGTACACGACCGCAAGCGTATCCCCTTGGTAAATAATCCAGTAAGGAACTTTTAATACGTTCCTTACTCTTAAATTCGTGTAAGTCCCATCCTGAGAAAAAGAAAACGCCGCCA
>JBBACM010000065.1:0-6027 GCA_041657045.1 Minisyncoccota bacterium | reverse complement strand
GATTAACTGATATTTTTAATTCTTTTTCTATGCAGGCTGGAAATTTGTCAGAGGGAATAAAGGCCGGTGGGCTTGTATTAATATCCGGCGCAGTTTTTACGTTAGCCGGAGTTATCATTAGATCTGGTGCTGCTATTATAACTTTTTTTAAGGCATTAAGTACTGTTGGTTTGGCTACCGGATTAGCTGCTATGCCGGTTACATCAATTGCTGCTATTGTTGTTGCCCTTGCTGGATTGACTGCTGGAATTTGGTATTATATCGCCGGACTTACAAATACTAATAAGGAAATGCTGGAGTTTAAAGAAAATCTGAAATCTCAAAAACTTGCAGAGAAAAGTGCTGAGGAGTCTACATTAGCTTTGGCTAAAAGCCATATTGCTGTTATTGAGAATTATAAAAAGTTAAGAAAAGAATGTGAAGCTACTGGAAAAGAATCAAAGGCATTTAAAAAGGCTTCTGATGATGTTGCTTCTATTATGCCGGGATTAGCTGATAAGTATAAAATAGTTTCTACTGGAGCTAAAAGTTTTGATGATGCTCTTATTATATTAAATAAAGAAGTGGGTGATAGTTCTAATAGTCTGGATAAACTGCAAAAAGAATTAAACGATATAAATTTGGATGTTGCTAAATATAAGTTTCTATCTTTTGCCGATACTGTTAGCGATAGGTTTGATAAGCTTGCTGTAGATATTGGTAATAAAATGGAAGAGGTTTCTTATGGCTTTTTAGGATTTTTAACAAAGCCCGGACAGTTTATGAATAGTTTATTAGGAATTGATGGTGGTGCTCCAAAAGAAATTGGCAGAGATCTTAATGCTTTTAGAACTGCTGATAATAAAGAAGATTTGGCAAAAGCTAGAACTAAGTTAGAGAAAGATTTAACAATTATGAAGGATTACTTAAAGAAGTTAGATCCGAAGGATGAGATATATTATAAACAACAACAAGCTATTGCTGAACTTCGACAAGAAGTATTTAAGATGGAACAAAGTAGAAAAGCATATTTTGCTGAAAGAACTGCCGGTTCTGTTACTGATATTGTTGATGAAGTTCAAAAGCAAATAGATTCTATGCCGAAAGATAAGCAAGTAGAAAAAGAAAAGATATTGGCTATTGTTACTGCTGCTGTTAAACAAACGGAAACATATGGTGGGTTAGATAAAAAAACGCAACAGCCTGCAATGACTTTTACTTTTAATGGAAAGAAAAGACAGCTATCTGTTGAACAGTTTGATGCGTTGAAAAATTCTTTACAGAAAATGCAAAATATTACTGATACCGATGTGCATGAAGGTGAGGCTGCTATGGCTAAGGATGCTGAGGAAGCTAAGAAAGCTTTTAATGCTTATATAAAGGCAACTAAAACTTTAATTAAGGGAGTAGAAAAAAGATTTGAAGGAATGTCAAAAGAAATTGAAAACGCTAATCTTACTGTTAGCGAAAAGGAATTGCAAAAAGAAGGGATTGCTATAAGTAGTAATACCTTATTAAAAAAGATTGCCGAAGATATTAAAAAAGGTAAGTACGGAAAAAAAGAAGAGGCTCAAGAATTAATAGATGAAATTAAAGTAAAGGTAGAAACCAATATTAATAGTATCGATGCAATGGATGCTGCGTTATTTAAGGAAGTTATTAGTAGAATGGAAGAGGCTGGTTATTCTATTGAAGCCATAAAGAAATATGCTGATGAACATCTTAGAGAATTGGGTGGTGCTGCTTCTAAAGAACAAATTATGAAAATGAAACCATCTCAAGTATCCGAGTATAAGGCCACACAAGACGCTACTCAAAAATATTTGGGCTTGCAACAAGCTAATATTGCTGAAGAAATGGCTTTGCAATTTAGTAGTTTAGAAGAAGTTAATAAAGCACTTGGACAAACTTACGCTCCTTTATTGGGAGCGAATCAGGCTGGAATGGGTAGTGCTGGATTGTGGAGAGATATGACTATTCAAAAAGTCTCCGATGTATATGGGTTAAAACAAGCTAACGCAAAAAATATACCTGATGAGATTGAACGCAGAAAAACCGTAGCTAATTTGGAAGTTGAGAAGCAATCTATGATTGCAGAGTTATTACAAGCTCTTTTAGACGCTATGGAGAGTAAAGTAGCAATGACTACTGTGGAGGGTAAAGATTATACTGCTGAAGAAATGAATTTACCGGAAGTTGATAGAGACAAAAAAAGAAGTGAAAGAATAAAGACTCAATTAGATATCAAGGAAAAACTTACTGATGCTGAACGAAAGGCAATCGGTGCTAAGGAAGGCGAGGTTGCTGATGAGATTGATGATGATAAAAAAGCGTGGCAAGAAAAATTACAAATTGCTAGTCAAGCATTAGGGCAATTAACCGATGCTTATAATATTTTTTATGATAATGCTAGACAGAAAATAACTGAGGAAGTTGATGCGTGGAAAAAAGCGCAAGAAGAAAAATTAGACTTAGAACAAAAAAGAGCTAATGAATATGCAAGAACTTCTAAACAGAAGGAAAGAATTGATGAAGTTTATGCTAAGAAAAAAGAGGATCTGGAAGAAGAAGCAAATAAGAAAAAAACAGAGGCAATGAAGGCATGGTTTGAATGGGATAAAGCTATAAAGATTGCTCAGGCAACTATGAATGTGGCATTAGCGTGGACGGCAGCGTTGGACACTCCCTGGCTTATACCTTTTATAGTTGCGGCTGGTGCTGTTCAAATTGCCGCAATAGTGGCTCAGAAAATGCCGGAGGGTGGGTTTGAAGAAGGTGGCTTTACCGGGGAGGGAAATAAGAAAAAGGTTGCCGGAGTAGTTCATAAAAATGAATTTGTTGTTAATGCAAAAGCAACAAAGAAAAATAGAAATATTTTAGAGGCTATGAATGATGGAGATTTTTCAGTTGCAGATATGTTAGCAAAAGGTAGAACCGATTTAGTAGGTAGTGCTTCTTTATTAAGTGTGAGAAAAGATTTTGCTATTGTAAATGAGCTGAAAAGAAATGATGATAATTTAGTAAAAGAGTTAAGAGATTTGAAATCCGTATTTAAAGAGTATATTGGCGGAAATAATACAATTGCTATAGGTGATGATGAGTGTAGAAGGATTACTAACTTAGGAATTAAAAAAATTAGAAAATTTGCAATGAGCTAAAAAGCGCGGAAGAATAAAAATGACATATAAATATTATGCAAACTTTTATATTGATACAGATAGTCCTCCTATAAACGAGAGTAATTGGGTAGAATTCACTAACTTCTTAGTAAGTGGAAATACTATATTAAATCATAGAGTAGAAAGTGAAAATCAAGGTCAGGCAGGCGCGATAACTTTTGATAATATAGATTTGTCATTTTTTTATTCAGAACATTATAATGGTACTGTTGATAATCCGGTGTATGCTTTTTTTCACGATGCAACGTATAGCAGTGATTTGGATTCCTATCCTAGAGTAGTAATAAAAATATGTGCTAGCGAATTTGAGATTACCGATGGAGTGCAGCAGGCCGATACGGAAACTCAAATATTTTTTGGGGTTATAGATTTTTCTTCTATTAGCTATCCGGTGGTAATGGATAGTGAAGGTGAATATGTAACTACTATAAATTTTACAGTTGCAGAGAAGCTTTCTGCGTTATCCTTATTGCAGGCTACAACTACACAGCGTACTTTAATTGATTATTCTTCTCGATGTCCGGCGAATACGGATGCAGTTGGATTTTTCGATGGCGCAGGAAAACCATCTAGTAATAACTGGACTCCATTTATTTGGGATCAATTTAATGATGGAACTTATGGTGATTTAATCGCTTTAGTTTGCTTTGATGCTAGTACTGTAAATTGGTTTGACACTTATGATAATGAAAAATTTGGTGAAATTGGTGCACAAACAGTAATTCAAGCTGAGACTTTAGTAAAAGTCGGTGAAATTATTAGAGTTCCGTATTCTAATAGGGAATTAGGTTTAGTAGGTAATGCAAATCTCAGAGCAATGGATGCAGATAACCGAGATAAGTTTATATTTGATTTTTATGCTTATAATAATTTGGGAACCGTTTATGAAACATCTTATGATGAATATCTTGTAATATCTTCTTGGTTGGGTGTTCCTCCTGTTACTATTGATGTTTCTGGAAATATGTGTACATATGTTCGATTAGTGCCATTATTTTTTACTAATTGTGTATCTGAAGGTGTAGCTGCACCTGATGTTAATCTCCCGTTTTTTAAATTAGCTTCTCCTACTGAAATGCAATGTTATTCAAGAGATTATTATGAAACTGGTAATTATATAGAAAGTACATTGGGTACTGATACGATTGATTCTCCAACTAGGGATTATATTGTATCTTATGATGCTATAAAAATTATACAGTCTATTATTAGATCTCGTTGGATTGGGGAAACATTGAGTATAAATTTATTATCTGTAATAGGTTCTACAGTTACAGAAGTAGAAATACCAATAAATTATTTTTCTATGCTAATTGATGAGTATCCTTTAAATCAAGAGCCGTTAGATGGAATTATCGAACTAGTTAAAGGTATTCCTAATTGTTATTTATACACTGATGCTGCTGGTACGTTTACTTTAGAAAATAAAAATTATATTGATGCTGTTACTGGTGCGAGTATTAAAACTCTTCCGGTTGAATCATTAAAATTAATGACTAAAAAACATGCATGGGATAAATTAACCGATAGTGTTAATGTATATGTTAAAAGTTGGATTAGAACAATTGCTAATACTGATTTTATTGACGGTGCAGGTACTGCATCTATTGTAGAAAACATAAAACCTCGTAATCCTATGTCGGTTGATATTATTGCTACAAAAGTGGATTTGGAATATTATTTAGGAAGTGGTTGTATAGGTAGTGATGGAAATTTAATTTATGAAACTTTATATCCGGTTTTAACCTATACTAACGCTGATATTCGTAATGGATTAATATTAAATTATTATGCTGAACAAGTAGCCAAAGATTATCTAGCTTTTTATGGTGTTAGGAGATTTAGTTATGATGTTCCAATTACAAGATTAGAGAATAGTGTAACTTATCCGATGTTGTCTTGGAAAATGTTAAATGTATTTAAGTTTTCTGCGGAATCTACAGAATACTTTTTTGCTATTTCTATGACAAAGGATTTATCAAATAATTCTATGCATATGGAGTTAGTAGGTAGATCAGGAGCTAATCCCGCACTTAATGCTGTGTGGAAAAATAACATAGTAGTTGGTAAGGCTCAAGATGGTTATATCGGTGGATCTGGTAGTGGGGCTAGTACCTATAGCGGAGTATATGGGGGTTCAAACTCAGTTGATTTAACAGGATTGCAAGTTTTTTTAGATGATACTTATATTGCTAAGAAATTACGGTTAGAAGCGAGTGCAGATATATTAGGCGGTGGGATAGTTCAATCTATAAAAAGAGCTGTAGAATATAATAGATTTTTATTTACTAATATTTATAGTTCTCCAGATTTTGGTTCATTAGAATTAGGATCGGGTGATGGAGTGTATTATGATTTTATTACTAATGTTGATAAGTATAAATTTAAGAACCCATTAGGAGATTTAACTGTTGGAGCGGTTAGTACTACAGTGGTTGCTATTGATGCAAATACTTCCGGTGCTAGTACAACAATAGATTTTTTGAAAGAGGTTTCGGTGAAAGGAGAAAATATAAATACTAAGATTTCTACTGATAAGGCATTGGAGTTGGAATTAATGAAAATGAATTTCCAATATATTAGTTGGGCACAGTTTGCAGTGTATGAAGATTTTGATGATGAATTAAAAAGAAGTGCTGTAGATTATTCACCTCATTTAGCTACTGTTGAAAAAGGTAAAATATATAATGGTGGTGATGATACTAATGATAGAGAATTCAGTTTTATGTCTAAGGCTTATGATAATATTAATAGGATTATTACCGGTACATCTACTAGTGTTGGACTAAATTTTCTTGTTGATACAACTAAAAGTTGGTTTGTTGACGAATGTAAAAATCTTACTTTGGTAGATTCTGCTGCGACTGAA
>JBBACM010000064.1:0-6030 GCA_041657045.1 Minisyncoccota bacterium | reverse complement strand
CCATGTCAAACTCCTCTTGAGTTCCTACACAGATCACATATAATTTAAAGGTAGATATTAAAGCATTAGCCCTAACCACTTGAAACGGCGGTAAAGTGCATGAATCAGTATATTGATACTCATTGTGTGAAACCCCTTTAGAGCAGGTATATTTTTGATCAGAAAGTTGATCCGCACTGTCGTACATTCTTAATCCCAAAGGAAGCCCGTTTTTAAGTATATTACTCATAGATCAAGTTTAATTTTAGGTTTCCTTTATTGTCAAGTTCGCCGGACTCCATCAGGCCGTTGCCTAATTCAGTCTTGAAAATACCGTTATAATCCAACTGTAAGCAGCATTGCGGGATGGTAAGTTCAACTTGTTTTCTTAATTTCTCGTAAGAGTCAAACGTAGTTGCAACCCCGTTCACGTTGCCCGTAGGTAGTAAGCGTCCCCACGTCCAAAAGTCCCTTAAAAGATTAGCGGGTGCAAACCTTGCATTTGGGAAAGCAACCCCGGAAATAGCGCCAATTACTTGAGGGATAACAAAAGCTACATCATCAGGTTGAACATCATATAAAGCCCAGCCTTTTTTTTGTAAATCAGCTCTTATTTCCCAAAGGTTCATAATATCTGTCATCCATTCCACCGTTACGGTTTTGGTTGAATTGCCTTCAATGAATGTTTGTGGATATTCTATTTGTGAGTATAGCCAATCCACGTCACCCCCGTTTAAGATTTGTAAAGTTTCATATCTATAAAGTGAAGGCTTGTTCCATCCATACTTATTCAGATGTTTGATATTGTCAGGATAAGCCCTTAAATCCAACTCAATGATAGGGAAATAAGTGGTATAGGAAAACCCCTGATCAAAGTATTTACGATGTTCTATTCTGAAATCCCCATTCGAGTCTATATACCAATAAGCGTTAAACGTGTCACGAATCCATATAAGCAAGTCTTTTAATTTAAGCAGTCCGATTGTGGCACTTTCTTCTGTGCTTCTTAAGTTAGATATTTGCTGAATCATTGCCAGTTTTAAAGTAGTTCCACCCATAGGACAGGGATCATCATAAAACAAGTTAGATACATAAGTGATATTAAAGTATGAGGCGAAATAATCCAATACTTTATTGAGTTTCAACAGTCCTTTAATGAACTTTATGTATGCTTTTGTATATTGCAATACTTCATAAGTACCGTTTCCCATTACCTGTTTTGCATAAGTTTGATAAACTGAATTACCGACAGGCCGCACCCATTTATAAACCCCTGGAGAATATTCACCCGGAACAAGCACCCAATTATCACCAGGCCCCGGTGACGGAGGTATGGAGTCGTCACTCGTATAACCTACATCACGCTTATAGACTTGGTAAACATCAACGTTCCCGGTACATACACCATTCTTAAACTCCAACTTAGTGACCTGCGAATACAGATAATAATAGTTAGGTGCCGGAATTGGCGAACCGGGATATTCAACCCAAACGGCATCCAATTGAGCGGGTAAACTTTGATAGTAAGAAATAGATTCAACCCCACGCCCCCACCCGTAAAAAGGCATTTCAGTTTGTGTGTCCGCACCGATTATATTACGTTCAATATCCATTTGATCAAAAATAGGGGTGTAAACATCCCATACAGAAGGCTCAAATGTTAACTGACACCGATCTGAATTAACTTTGTAATCAAAATAAGAGAAATAACCTTTCCACTTTTCACGCCACGTCCCGCAATACTCCTGAATCTGGACGCAATACTGTAACTGTGAGCTTTCCAAAGCTATCAAGGCGGTAAAGTCCGCGCCTGATACCGATATTTCGCCGTTGAATTTAGTCCTTATAATAGTAAACCATTCATTATCCCTGTCTATCTTTAGCGACCATTGGGCATTATTAGTGATTTGCCTCCAAAGCGTATAATGATTAAAGTTGTATTTATCAAAACAACTCAAAGTGCTTTGCTTATATATGTAGAACTTGTATTGCATCAGTTCAAATATATCTTTTTCGTGTAACCGCCTGACTTTTCAATGATAAACCCTGATCCGTAGATTGTTTCCGGTTTGCCACGTTTCAACTCCCTGACCACGTTACCAATGTCTTTTGAATAGTCTTTATCCCTGCGATCATTGAACTTGCTTGTAAAATTGCGGTCAAAGAATACCCTCATAGAGTCCCGGTCATCCTTGTTGATAGCTTCTAAAAGCGGCAAATATTTAGAAGTTGATTTCCTGTTAGTGAAATATTCACCACCCTCTGCATTGATCGGTATGCCTCCCTGTGAGTGCCTCCGCCCTGACAGTAAACCATAACCTACTTCGCCCCCCTCTTCCATCTTAACGGCATCCTTTGCCTTTGCGGTGCTTAAAATAAACCCTGCGATCATAGCGCCAACAGCGGCCAGGCCTAACACCACCCCAACAATCGGGATAGATGAAAAGCCTTTGATGATATTAGCAGCCGCCGAAACCAGCGAAATGCCTGATTCAACCGTGGCCATAGTCCTTTGAATAGCGATCATCTTTTCCCGATCCTTAACAGCCTTATCACGTTGCTCCTGCATCTTTTTTAGGTTCTCAACTTCCAGGTCATAGGAATTTGCAAGCCCATCTTTTTTAAATTCAAATTCTTTGTCGACTAAAGATTGCTGCTCGTCTACCTGGGTTTGTTTTTCTTCGACCAATCTATCAGCAGCTTCGACTTGCTGATCAACTATTTGGTTTATAAAGTCAAGTAACTGACCGGCATAGTCTTTTATTTGCTCTAATTGCTCTTCGTTTTCAAAACCTAACATGGCGGCCAACGGGTGTGCATCGCCAAATTCCTGCACTTTTAACCACTCCTCCTGCATCTTCGTTTCAAAGTCAGCTAAATTTGCGAGCATAGTATCATAAGCCTTACCTTCCTCGTCACCTGAAACCATAGGGTTTAAGTCCATTGTGAACTCAAATCCTTTCAGGTTTTCATCGATCTGTTTCTGGAACTCCTCGGCTGACTGCATCCCACCAAAACCTAAATTTATATCAAAGGTCTTTTTATTAGCCTCCTCGACATACTTATCTAAGGATGCTAAGTTTTCTTCTATGGTCGATTTTATCCTTTCCTTATCTTTTTTAGCCGCCCCATCCTTTTTCGTTTCGTATAAAGCTATCTGATCCTCCAATGCTTTGATTTCAGCGTCAAAAGAATGGAATGCTTCAGGCCCAGGGGCTGCACTTTGTTCCTTTTTGAGTTCGTCTAATTTGGCTTTTAAAGCATCCAAAGATTTAATTTCTTTCGGTAAAGAATCGCTAATTTTACCGGCATCTATCCAGTCATTAACTAATTCACCGTAAGTTTTTCCGCCTGTTTTTTGAGTTAATATCGTGGCATTCTTAGCCAACTGATCAGCATTCTTTTCGGCGTTGCGCTCCATTTCAAAAACCTCACTTCCATAATCTCCAGTTTGCCAAAACCAGTTCCACCAATCTTTAAACCGCCCGCCGGACTTTTGCGCCTTATCAAGCCCCCAGCTTAGATAATCAATAGTTTCGGTTAATGATCCAAAAACATTGGTATTGGTAAGAGAAAGTACGAGTTTGCCCCATGATTCTTTAAATTCATTTGCCGCAACGCTTGCATTCCTTAGTGCCTTTTCTTCATCCGTTAAAGCGCCTTCAGCTTGTCCTTGTACCGTCTTAGTTAATCCCTGCATAATGTCATCAAAACGCTGTGATGACCCGGCAATACCGTTAACTTCAATACCATATCGTGTTAGGGCGTTTGTAGTCGACCCGAAAGTTTTACCGACAAGATTAGCAGCAGAAGCTAAATCCATTCCCTTAGCCTGCGCAAAGTCTAAAACAAGGGGTGTAAGTTTCTTTAATTGTGCCTCTTCTTTGATGTAAAGAGCCATTAACCCCTGAGCATTAATTATTTCTTCATCATTGAATAATGTGATTCTTTGAAGTTCGTTGCCTTGTTTGATTAATCTACCTATGGCCTCGTCTTGACCCTTTAATGCAGTCCTTAATTTAGCCTCTGATCTGATTTGCTCTTGATAAGCCGCAACGGATTGTTTAGAGAAATTGATAATAGCACCAACTGTGAAAGCGCCTATGATAGCAGCCCCTAACTTCTTGAACATTTCGTTACCTTTCCCGGCGGACTTTGTAACTTCTTCCTGCTGGGCTTTCATCCCTTTCAATTCCTGATTAGCGACCTTTATATCACCTTGCAAACGCTTATAAGCTGCTGATTCCTGGGCCGTCAAAGTAGCCTGTTTTTTAGCATACTTTTCCGCCTCTCTACTCATTTCCTTAATGATCTTTTCCTGCTCCTTAATATCATTTTTTAAGGCATCGGAAGCCTGACCGACCTTATCAAATCCGGCCTTCGCTCTACTGGTATAATCATCAGTGGTATTATTCAAACCCTTAATACTCTGTTCAAGTTTCTCAACCCTTGCGAATAATTCCTGTATGTCCGTGCTTATATGTAATTTAACGTCGGCCATCTTTCAGTCTTTCATTTGTTTCTTCAATCTGTTTTTCCCAGTTAACCAATGTGATAAAAAATTCCCTTATATCCAAACTCTTTAATTCTTTGTAACTCATCATCCCGGTTTGAGCCATTTTCATCAGTAACTCATTCCAGAAACGATCTATTTCAATGGCCTCTTGCCGGTAACTTTTGATTTCTCCTTTGTCGGTTTTTGGGAAATATTTGGGAAAATCTCTTTGTAAACCGGAAGAAAGCCCTTTACCAAGTTCGAGGCTAATACGAAAAAATCATTCACATCGTACCCCTCTGCGTTCCAGTCCGCTATTTTTTTAGTCTGGTCCTGTTCGTTCCATGAGGTTAAATCTTCATCTTTTGTAACCACGAAAAGTGAAACTAACAGAAGCGCCGGGTGTTCCCTGTCTTCTAATCTGTAAGCGATTCCCTCCCTGAGATTATAGATAATGTTCCATGCCTCAATACCTTTGCCCTGATTCGCAAAGTCAATAGACTGTTTTATTTTAGCCTCAATCTCGTCAAAGGCCAGCCCAAAAGCGAAATGATTTTGCAGTTTTTCAAAGGCTTTCCAGCGTTCGACAGTCAGACTATACTTAATCAAGTAATCCGTTCCGTTTGCAGGAAGTTCATTTTTAGATAAATCTATGTGTTTAAGCTCCATAATTTATAAATATGAATAAAAAAGATAACTAACATGATATATAAAAAGTGATATATGACAGAATATTCATTCCAGAAAACAACAGGGTAACTCCATAAAGCTACCTGACCGCCAAAACAATACACGCACCCGCCCAAAGGTTTTCCGATCCAGTCAGGCATACGATCTATTATTCTAGCCCACCAATCTAATATCATCCCGTCTAACATCAGTACCTCACAGTAAACGATTGCCGTGATAGCTGCAAACATGGCCGGTATGATGATTATAAGCATGTCGCAGGATTTGAGGTTATATCTAAGATACATTCCTTTCTTACGTGGTATTCCGCTTGCAGGTCTAATGCTACATACCCATAAGGATAAGTAATGTATTGAGAGATTTCTTCATAATAAGAATACTTAGAAAACACCCCGCCATCGTTAGCCTGCTGGCCTGTTATGGATAAAACAACCCCGATCAAAGGCGTGATATTACCCATGATTTCAGGAAGGTATTTAATTAAGTTGCCCGTGATCTGTGACGTATTGGTTAGGGTTTGATCTATTTTCAGGTAGTTAAACCAGCAAACTAAAGTGAAGTTAGACTGATAGTAAAGCGATTGGTTCTCCATTTTTTGTAAAGTAGTTCCCCGGTCTTCAAAATAGATAATGGAAGTATAATTATCATTGGGGACATAATCTAATAGTTCACTTTCATTGCACGTAGTGACATTGGTATTAACTGAGATAGGGATCGTTTTAACCTTGTCTGCTACTTTTATTTTAGCTGTCTTTACTATCCCTGTGATCTTATCGACAAAAGGAAGATCAAGCGTCAAATCCTGGACAATCTTATTTACTATGTAATTAACCATTGAAAGTTTTGTTTACTAAGTTGGTTACGTA
>JBBACM010000063.1:0-6178 GCA_041657045.1 Minisyncoccota bacterium | reverse complement strand
TAGTTTTTCTCGCTGAATTTTATCTGCCATCTGTTGAATCTGGTCAAATAATGGTTTTAGTTCAATGGATATTTGTCCTTCTGCTTTTTCCATTTGTTGCTGGATTAAGGGTAAGTTTTGTGAAGAAATTAAGCCGAATACTTTACCAGCTTGTATCGCTTCTTCTGGCGTAAACTTAGGGTATAAATCCCTACCTTGATTATCTGACAACATACTATTCTGATTATTTTCTGCTATCCTTAATAATTTTTCAGGAGAATCTACTATCTGAATAGCTTCTACAATAAGTAACGCCACTCTTCTTTTTGACAAAGATAAGTTATCGAATAAGTATTCATTTCCAACCAAACCTTGTCTTTGCTTATGAGCCATAGCAATCCCAGATTCAGCGCCACCAGACCCACCCAGCATTTCGGGGTAAATATTCATTATAGTGTTTATTTTTTCTGAACTTAATTGAGACGATGCAACAACCTCAGAGGGGTACTTTACCCCCTGAAATTCGTACATGTGTTCCTTAAACCCAGCCGCGAATTTAGCAATAAATCCTGGGCTGTTATGATTTAATACAAAATCGTTATAATCTTTTATGGTTTCGAAGGCCTCAGAAGAAAATCCAAACCCATAGGTACACATTTTGTTGATAATATCAATTATCTGAGAATGCCTTTTGTTCAGCTCTATTTGAGGGTCTTTAGCTTCATGTATTTTTCCCCACCAATAATCACCGACCTTGTTAGCGTAAAACGGGACAATATTGATCTCAGAAAAGAGGGATTTCTCATCAGACAAAAGAACATTGCCAGCGAAGACAGTTATCTGAATATGATAGCGAACATCGATTATTTTCTTTAATTCTTCAATCTTCAGTGCTTTATTAATGTCTGAATCGCTCATTCCAGCAGCATTAAAATAAAAATTATCCCTGGCATTAAATAAAATCGGGGTGCGTTTATAAACCTTACTTTGGACTTCAATCACTTTGTATTCTTTTTTTGAAATATCAACCAGATCGCTGTCTGTATCAGTTACATAAAGAGATAATTGCTCGCCATTCCCGGTGTACCTATCATTTTTCCTAAGTGCTTCTTTCTTTCTTTCTTTAACTATCGCGTAATCTTTTTCTATTTCTTCCGCTTTTTCTGGGTATAACTCTATGAGCTTGCCCATACTTAAATTTTCTTCTATGTAAGCATACTCCGAGTCTCTCCCATCCATCTCCATATGAGTGCCAAACCCACAATTTTTCCAATATTTATTACTAACAGATACCTCTCCAACATCAGTCTTAGAGGCAACAATTTCTACTCTCATGCACCCTAGTCCGACCCTGACCATGTCATCAAAAGTTCTAGTCTCTTTATGGTCATAGTTATTCTGTTGACAGATATTTTTAATACGAACATTTATTATGTCAGCTGCTTCTTCATCCCCTCCCTCGGTTGGGAGCATAGAGATATCGGTCCTGTTCTGTCGCTGATGGCCGGATAGCATATCGCACTTTGGTTTTATCTCATTAATTGTCAAACAGGCTCTTTTTTGTAGCTTTAAAGAACTTCTATCGGCAGCAGACCATTGGTTCCCAATATAAAATTCTTCTGATTTTTCTCCATCAGTAGTTGCGTCTGAGGAAATATCTTTTGCTGTTTTATATTTAGTATGTGCCTGGGAAACTATTTGACTATCTGTTAAAACTTTTTCTTTCTTCTCAATAAGTTCAATTTCCTCGATATCATGATCGTGGTCCATTACTTTTTGAACAATAACCTTGCCTGTTTTGTCTGGTTTTACTGGATGTTTATGTCCGGCATCCTCAGACGTGATCCCAGAACCATCAGGAAAAAAGTAGACAACGTGATAATGTTTTCCTATTTTGAATATTTTCCCGTTAGAACTTGTCTTCTTTAACATTTTTCCCCAATAAAAAAGGCGGATAAGGATTTTGTCCTTGTCCGCCTCTATGCTTTCGCTAATAGTCAGCTAATTACTTATATGTTTCAGTTACTTCACATTGTTTATGTATTAGTTTCCCGTCTTGTATCTTTACTTGTATGATAACAGTCGCAAAATCTAGCTCCTGTTCGGAGGCTATTTTACCCGCAAATTCAAAAGCCTTCCTTCTTGTTTCATTCATCTTTCTATCCTTACTATACAAAATATAAAAACTAAAATCAAGCTATTTCGATTTTGTCAATATTGTTTTTCGTATCTTTTCCTTTTCATGTCTATCAATCAAGTCTATTCCGTCTGCTAAGTTTCTGCGCATGACTACCTCCAAGGAATCAACAATCATTTCTAATCGTTTTCTAGCCTCAAATAATAAAATATTAGCTTCTTTTAGTTCTTTCATATTCAAATCAGTGATCCTTACTAGCTGGAATAAATGAAACAATTTCGCAGTGGTTTTATCAAATTCAGTAAATTCTTCTGATACTCTATCCATTTTAGTTTTTTTCATGCGCTTAGAAAACTCCTTCCATCCTCTATTGCTTCGTGATATCGTTCGGCAGTATCAACTATATTTTGCTTTATTACTATATCGTCGAAATCCATGCTCATGGCACACACATCAGCTAGCCCAGTACTTCTTCCTAGCTCTTTCCTTAGGTCTGGCTTAGATATTATCTGTAAAGGGACTTTATCGCTAATAAGTTTTATCGCGTTTAATTCCCCCTTTAACCTCATGTTTTCCGGGAAAGACATAGCAACGGCATTAACGCTATTCGCAAGTTTCATAAACAATTCTGCTCTTTTATTCTTAAAGTTTTCTTCTTTAAATGTCTGCCCATCATTAAAGTTTACTTTCCTTACTTTTTCCCCATAATCCTTTACTAGCCCATCATATACTCCTTTCCCTATCCCTATAGCATCAACACCTATCCTGTCAGGATTATAAATCGTAATAAATTCTTTGCAGAAATCTATGTTTATATCAGTGTCTACACATTTCCTCTCAGCAAATTCTAGCCATTTCATTCCTTGTCTAACTCCAATTACGCTATTATCTCCACCCATCCCAGGATCAAAAGTTAATATCTTTGGTTCTTTATTGTAGGTTTCGGGCTGTAACTCTAAATTGAAACATTCACATATTCTTGAGAACCTCATTATCGTATCGTTATCTTCTAAAGGAGGCAAACCATCAACAAATACCCGGTATAAGTTAGGATAATTTTTATATTCGTTCTTTATCCTATCTTTTGACTCCTGAGTAATTATATTGCTTGAATCAAGATTAAACTGTATAGGCAACCAATATTCACTTACCCAGGCATCATTCGGATAGGAATCGTTATTCGTAGGATTACCAATTATTATTGCTAAATTTACTTCTTTAGTTAAGGTTGTGGTTAACGCTTGATATACTATTCTTGGAACTCCCCAGCCCTCTTCTATCACGATTAACTGATATGGGCTATGATACCCTTGTAACGCGTCAGCATTAACATTTCCATTGCTTGCTTTACTAGTTCTCGCTAACATTACACACGTCGATGACCACTTATCCTTTTCTATTCCAACTTTCTTATAAATCCTATCTCTTTGCTTGCCTAGAAAATTCCACGGAATACTTGCCTTGCCCAATATCCGGAAACTCTCATCAATTAATCCCTGTATACTCCTAAACAAAATATCAACAATCTGGTCAAACTTTGGCGCAGTTGTCATGTTCAACTGATCTCTACCATAAAAGCACATGAAATGTATTATTATGGCCGCAACGCCAGCGCTCTTCCCGGGCCCCTTACAGCTCCTTACGACGATCCCCAGCAACTTAGCATATTTCTTGTCTTTATCGCTCTGTTCCTCTTTGGCTCCATCAGCTATCCTGCTTGCCTTCTGCTTCGCCAGGATTACTTCTTGATAGGTTTCCCATAGCTTAACCTGCTGATGGTCTATTTTAAATTTGCTATCCGGATGCCCAAAACATAATTGATCTTTGGAAAACGCTACACAATCATTAGCGTAATAATCAATCATTTTATCAACGTTTTCTTCTTCTTGTTTATTCATTTCTCTCCTGTAACCTGCAACTAGTAAAACTCCTACACCTTCCGTCACTTAACCTCAGGAAACAACTAGCCTTCCCTATCCCACAGATCGGTAATACTCCAGCAGGTATTAATATCTCTTTAGCTGCCTTCCTTACCACTAAACAATTCCACCTTCGCACAAGTGCTCTATCTCCGCCTCTGTAAACTCCTCTCCTAGAAATCCCATGTGCCCTCCTCATCCTCTCTTGCTTCCTTAGAAACACCATCCATTTGTATGCTCCAATACATACCACAATATCGTAAGGTATCCACCAAATAAAATAACCGAATAATACTCCACAACCACCCTCGCTATAAGACTTTCTCTTATTCTTTCAATAACCCTGTTAATCACTACCCTTTTCGCCTCCCTACGCTTTATCTCTTCATTCGTTACTGTAAAGTTAATCTCTTCTCTCATGCCTTACTCCTTCCTTGCCTTCTATTATGTTCTACAACATTTTTACAAAGGGACCGTATAGATACTCCTGTCCTCTGCTGTCAAGGTATACCCCCTACCCCCCCCCCAGCCTCACCATATCATAAACATTATTATGCGACACTGTAACCTTGTATCCTTACTACTGACTGTCTCTCAGCTCATTACGATAACTATATCTGTTACGTAGTACTCGCATTATCGTGCCAAGCACTACAGGTAGCGGTATCATACATCTACTACCTTATCCGGATGTATAGCTCGACGACTAATCCGATCAATGCTAGCCGCTATGATATCCACGTTGCTGGTACTCTGGCCTCTCTCTAGCCTCTCTAAGTTGTGCAGAGTGGAGAGCATCAACGCCAGGTCTTTACAGGGGGCACGGCTCAAATCCTGCTGCCTGATAGCATCAACGACATCAATCTGCAGATCGGCCAGGACATTAGCCCTGGCAGCGCGGAACGCCTCAACTATCGGGAGAGCATGGGATAACAGCCCAGGAACAGGCTCCGGATCGGGGCTCTTATCGTTAGCCTTATCTATGTTAGGAGTGGTAGCGATATCCGACGATATTGTTGCAGTAGAGCAGATATTGTTATCTGGGTGAGTATTGGTATTAACAGACGTGGGTATGCGCCTAGTAGCTGCATCGTTACGAGGCACCGGGACTAATCGCGGCTCGGATAGTCTGGCGGCTGCATGAGCAGCGCGGTTAGCAGCGCGTCTGGCCTCTCGTGTAGCGGATCGTTGCTGTGCAGGGGTTGTGATTGCCTTGTCGGACAGTGGATCATCCATAACACAGATTATGAGTTATCCACAGGCTGATGTCAAGCGGTGTCGGGTTATCCACAGGGTTACAGGCTCTTGGGATGGAGATCGATGGATACGAGGGATGAGTACCAGGGGGACAGCACTCACATCATCCTGGGCGGCGGATGAGTGAGCTGCGGGAGCCCTGAGCGGGGCTATGTGTAAAAGATAATTATATATTAAGATTAGATAAGAGAGAGGATCAGCCCTAAAAACTCTATTTTTGCTTGTAGCTATCAACACATACTCAGCTGCTGTGCATGCGCTGCAACCCTGATTAATACGATCAAATACAGGAAATACAATTACATTCCTTGCGCAGTAAAATCATGTTATAATACACACATGAACAAAACAGATTATGTTGATAAATCAACGGGGGAAATCAAGAGGAGGTGGAACAAAGTGTATAAATCAAAGAATATGGAATTTATCAAAGATAAAGACCTGAATTGGACCTGCAAGGGGTTGCTATACTTTTTGCTATCGGCTGGGGAGAATGGCTATTGGATCGGACGGCATAAATATTTGAGCAACACACTTGGAATCCAATATCAGAGTGTAGGCAAGTACATTAATCAATTAATCAAGAAAGGATATCTTGAAAAATGCGACCTCAACGGCCAGCCAGGCTACCGGATCACACCAAGCCTGGCAGAGTAAGGACCTACATAGATACATCGTTAATTGATCACGGCTGGAAGAAACCAAGGCTACCAGAGTGGAAAAGGCGCGCGATTGAAAAGGCCAGAAAATCCAACACCTAAAAATAACACTTGACATACCCAACGGTGGGGTAGCATAATGTAAGAGTAAGATCAAGTTTGGCCTCCCGTTGGAGGAGGCCGGAGAAAGAAGAAAAAGGGGAAAGGTATGTTCATAATTAGAGATC
>JBBACM010000062.1:0-6246 GCA_041657045.1 Minisyncoccota bacterium | reverse complement strand
AAAATGATCATTGACCAAATTAAAACAAAAAGTATGGAATTATTATGAGAACGAACGTAGATAAGCACTAACACAATTGCACCGCAAATCGCAAGTAGCAATCCGATATTAAAAGATAACGCGGCTTGAATTAAATTCCATCCCTGTGCTTCTGCGACAGTGTTGGTGATATTACTTTGACCAAAGAAGGCAAGAAGGTAAGTGACAAAAGTAATTTTTAAAAATTGTGAAATTGTAACGAATAACAGGGATATCAAAGCAAGAATACCAACAAGCGTTTTTGTTGAGACGTTGGATGCCAGAAGATAAAGAAGAACCGTGAATATGATTAATCCGAGGTAAACAATTGGGTGTCCTATTGAGTAAGAAGATAAGTCGTAACCGGTTGTTTTGAATCCGAATAAGAGCGTCCCGATTATAACGGTTCCAAAAACGACTGTGTTTATAAGAACGAGTTTTTTATCAGGTTGAGAAATAACAAAAGATGCGACAGTAAATATTCCCACAATCATTGCAAATAAAACCATTGTGGGCATTGTGAGGTAACCTAGAAGATATACAATGCCAGCAAAGAAAGAAATGATAATTGTTTTATTCGTCGTGGTAGAACGGAGAGCATAAATGTAAAGCAGGCAAAAAAGCGTTGAGAACAAAACTTCTGCAATGTGATGATCAATAAATCCGAACGTAGAACGATAGAAATATTGTCCCCCGATTACTGCAGTGAAAACGGAAGCGATCAAGCCGGTTTTCCAATCATTGAAAGATTTACCGAGGAAGTAACTGGTCACAGTTATTATAGACGCCAGAATGGGAGGAACAATTGAAGCAATGGCGACAGAATTAACTTTAGTAACGATACATATCGTGGCGATAATTGTAGGAAAAAGTGGTCCCCAAAAAATGGTGGCGGTGGAATGATACCAATTTAAAGGATCAAACCAGGCATAAGAAAGATTGTTGGCAACGAGGGAATCAATTTGGCGGAGGTTGTAAAGGGGATCGTCAAGAGGAATAGATGTTGTGGCTAAACGAAGAATGAATGTAAAAATGGCGGCAAGAAATAATAAGATAAAAATATGGGAGGGTTTCATAATGAATATTCGATTCGTTGTTTTATAAATGTTTTGTTTTTAAAACAAATAATAAAAAATCGTTTGTTTTAAATATAATGGAAGCAAAGTAATTATTATGACAGAATCAAATCGTGATCGCAAATTATCGTGGGAGAACGGGATTTGCCCATATTGTAAAAGTAGCAATATAGAAGGGGTTGCAATCTCTAAACGAATTCGCGGGTACAAAGGAATCGTTGTTGGGAAGGAGTATACTTGTAAAGAATGCGAATGTACAAATCAATTTGTGGGGGAATGGGAGAGGAAAGAAACGATTGGAAGAAAAATGAAAGGATTGCAAAAAATTGTAAGTGAGAGAAAGAATGGTTGCTATAAATATAGATGTGACGAGTTTCGTTATTGGTTTGATTATAGGATGCCCGATTGGTCCCATTATTATAGCGTGGGTTAAGGGGTCGAGAAAACCCCCGGATTTATCCGAGGGGATGAATCGAATCCCTTTGTAATGTATCTTTCCTACCAACAGCAAACAATATATCTTTAGACTGCGTATCTGTATAATAGTCATGGACTACAAACACGGAAGGAACAAGGTATTCTTGATTAACTATCACTTAATCTGGTGTCCGAAGCGTAGGAAGAAAGTTCTTACCGGGAATATTAAGACCCGGTTAGAGGCTATCATCTATGAAGTGGCAAAGGAGAAAGGGATAGATGTGCTTGCTTTTGAGATAATGCCAGACCATGTTCACCTGTTCATATCAGCGTATCCCGATATAACAGTCCACCAGATAATCAAAGCCTTCAAGGGTAGGAGTTCTAATCTTCTCCGTAAAGAGTTTCCCGAATTGATGAAACTACCGACGTTGTGGACACATTCATATTTTATATCTACTGCCGGAAATGTCAGCTCTGAAACCATAACGAAATACATCGAGGCACAGAGTAAAAAATGATTAATGTCACCCGGTATCGTGTATATCCGAACAAGACTGTTCAAGACACAATCTTTCACCAGTTCGGACTATGCACCGAAGTCAGGAACCATTGCCTTGATACGCAATGTTTCAACGTCAGGATATTACCGGGATTGAAAGAAATCAACCCTGCTCTTAAAGATGTTCACAGTGTCGTCCTTCAAAATATGGTTTTCCAGATACGGGATAACCTCAAAGTATTGTCGAAACTGAAATCAAAAGGCAGAAAGGTAGGACGACTACGCCATAAACCTGTTAGGTCAATCGTCTACGAGCAGACAGGATACAAGATTGTCGGTAACAAACTCGTCCTTTCAAAGATTGGAGAGATGCCAATAGTCATCACCAGATCGGTTCCGGGAACCATCAAGCAAATAGTCCTGAAGTTCACCCGGACGCATCAATGGTTCGTGTCGGTAATATCAAGGACACCAGACGAACCAATTGAACGAGAGGGTGTGAGAACTGTCGGTATTGACACGAACTTGTTGAACTTCTCTACCGATACGGATGGCAAGGTATTTGAGCATCCGCATAACGTGAAGAAAGCATCACGACAACTCGGTAGAGCACAACGCAAGATGAACCGTAAGGTCAAAGGCAGTCACAACCGAAGGAAACAACGGCTGAAGGTTGCCCGCATCCATGAAACGGTGGAGAACCGTCGAGATGATTTCCTGCATAAGTGGAGTAACCACTATATCCAGAACTATGATAGGATAGCGGTTGAAAAACTGAACATCAAGGACATGCTGGAAGGACGAAAAGCTCATACAATGAATCGCAACACTTTAGATGCGGCATGGGGGAAAGCACGAATATTCCTGACATACAAGGCTGAAAGAGCTGGTTGTCAATTCGTTGCAGTCAATCCAGCATATACATCGCAAAATTGTTTCCGGTGTGGAACCATTGTCAAGAAAGAACTATCAGAGAGGACGCACATCTGTCCAGTCTGTGGATACACCGAGAACAGGGATTTGAACGCCGCCTTCAATATTAGAAAAAGAGCGTTCGATGTAGGGTGGGACACACCCAAACATACGCTCATGGAGATTGGAGCCTCTATTCCGGTCAATGCACCGGAACAAGTATCGGTCAGTGAAGTGAGAATCTCCCGACTTTAATCGTGGAGAGTGCCAATGTATTTTTGTATAGGAGTAGGTTAAAATGAAACCCTTTCTTTATATTTTGATTTTGGCAATGTTGGTCACATCGGTATCGGCGGTAACGTATTCGGATGAATATTATACTCTTGGAAAAGAAGCAGACGGATTAATATCAAACGTTGGTAATTTGAGATCGTGGGATCAAAATTTTCAAAAATCTATATGGTTGGAACTTCGTCGCCATACAATTTTAATGGAACGACAAAACGAATTGTTAGAAGAGCAAAACGGTTTGTTAAGGAACGCGAGTGGGATGAAATATAGGTGCGAGTATAATATGGGAGTAAAAATGTTTGTTCCTTCGTATGATTGTGTAATGGCGGTTTAAATGAAACATTTCCAGGACACCATACTCTTACCAAAGTATGAAGACACTTTGATGTATAAAGTTCAAATGTTTATAAAGTCGTTTGTGATTAACATTGGATTATTTAAGACGTTTGCCTTTTTTGCTTTAGTGGGGATTTCTATTCAATGCGTCGAAGCAATACCAATGTTCTCGGGCGCATTGTCGATTCAACGTTTGTCCATAGGTGAATATGTAAACGGAGTTCTATTAATTGTGGTGGTGCTTTTAATATCGGTTATTTACATGTGTTATTTTATCGATAGTATTTTGAAATGGGCGTTTAAAATGGATGATTAATTCTTCCACGTCAACTTCCGATTCGAAAGAAAATTCCACGACATAGCAATACCAATTCCAAATAAATTTGAAATTAAGTAATACAATCCAAACGATGAAAGTATTCCTAACACGGCGACGTTTATAATTAATCCCCCGACGCACAAACTGTTGAATGATATCAATCGGTGTAACCAAGGATTTATATTCTTGTGGTCTTTGAACGTCCAAGAATCGTTGAGGACGAAGTTTGAGATGATGGCGATCTCAACGGAAAGAAAGGAAGCACCAACGATTGGAAACGACAACCACTCAACTAGAAATGCGAGAGCAATAGAATTGACAAACACTCCAGTAAATCCAACCAATGCAAATTTTTTAATCTTTGTGATCTCGCGGGATGCGCGACCTGGGAAACGGGCGATAGTTATCAGGTGTCGTATAAAATCAAAGATTGTTTTAGAGCGGAGTTTGCTGTCACCAACAGTCCGGTTGGTAAAAACATACGGGATTTCATAAACGGTGTGCCAATAACTTTTGCCTAAAATTTCAAGAAGGATCTTGTACCCGCACGGTTGGAGGTTTGTGTGAAAGACAAGTTCTTTTTTTACTGCAAAGAATCCTGATACCGGGTCAGTTACAGACGGAAAAAGTATTTTTGAAAGGAACGTGGCACCCCATGAAATAATGCGACGTTTGAAGGGCCAGTCTTTAATACCGCCACCTTGCATGTAACGGCTACCTATTACAACATCATTGGTGAGGCACGTCTCATACATTTGTGGAAGTATTGATACGTCGTGCGACAGGTCGGCATCTGTTACGGCGATTATATTTCCGCGCGCTTGTTTGAACCCTTCTATCACAGACTGGGAAAGACCAGGATCAGACGTGCGGGTAATTAAACGAACTGGAAAAGATACTGACATTTTAGCAACGATGTTTCCAGTTTTATCAGGAGAGTTGTCGTCAACAATAAGAATTTCATAATTGATATTTGTCTTCTGAAGGACAGAATCTATTGTTAAAATTGTGTGCTGAATAGTTTCAGATTCGTTGAAAGTCGGGATGATGACTGAAAAATCAAGACTCATATAAAGACGTTGGATGACAAAGTATATTATTGTTGGTAATATCAATAGTATAAATATTTATTATAAAGATTTGAAATTTGTCTTTTTGTAGAAAAGAATATATGTATTATCACACATTATTAATATATGGATAACAAAATCAGCCTTTCTAATATTATTATTGGGGTGGGAACATTTGTAATGTTTTTTGTGGTTTTAAATAATTTGGAATCGTGGGATTTTACGAATGCTGATCGATTAGAAATTATACTTATAACGGGATTTATGGCATTGTGGGGACTTAATATATCTGTGGAAAGCATTGAAAATTTTATTTTTCGGTCCGGAGTTTATATTCATGATAAATATTTTAAATCAGTTTAAACTTTTTAAAGAACGCGAATACAAAAACACAAGAATTAAATATGTGCGGGTGTAAGATAAGAATAGCAAAGGAAATAGATCGTATAGAGCGGTCTCGCAATATAAGCTTACTTTGTCGTGAAGTAGAACGTAGCCATGAAGCACACATGGTAATGTGCCAGACGTTCACAACATCGGATTCGTTATCCGATTACTTCATAAATAAAACTCCTGTGGTCTAGCGGTCAAGGATTCTTCCCCTTGAAGGAAGAGGCGGCAGTTCGAATCTGTCTGGGAGTATCCGATGAAAATGGCATTGATCACCCATCGTGAGTAATCGGACGCAAAATTACCTTGTGTAGGCAAATTGCAGGTGGTTAATGGTAACAAAATGGGTTTCACATACTTCCCCATTTTACAGGTTCGATTCCTGTCACTCGCATCCCTGAAATGGGTTTCAGATATCGAACCACAAGATATTTGACGTAGCCATCTATCATTGTAAGATGGGGAACGTAGGTCAATGGCAGGAATGGAGTGTCTGGTTAACCTGCTAAAAAAATAACCAGATACATAAGCAACTTGTAACTCAGCCGGGTAGAGTGGTCGGAAACGACGTATCGCGGATCACGGTGTGTTAACCGCGTTAACAAAGACACACGTATTCCCGGAATGCGATGGGGATACAGAACGATTAATGCGTTCCATGCGAAACCCCGTTCAACATGGAGTCACTGCGCAACATCCGTTAAATTGCGTATACAGGGGCTTAATTGACTGGTCATAACCCATTGCACGGAGAATTTCCCCAAGTCGGTTTGTTATCCCTTTCCGAACGGGGGCGTTTATGGAGGATCGCAAACTCCAGGGATATTCTGAATCGCGCTGTAGGGATATTCCACATAGATAGCGCTGCCGGTCCTGCACCTTGATCAAGTGCAGGTGGTCAAAGTATTGACATGT
>JBBACM010000061.1:0-6260 GCA_041657045.1 Minisyncoccota bacterium | reverse complement strand
AATTTTCCTTTTATCTGTCGGCTCATAATTGAGGGTTAATAAAATTACCCATTAAATCGTTTTTTATAATGTGAAACTTTTCTTAACAGATAAAGGATAAACCCCATAATGGTTGTATTTTTTTCATCAAACTTGTATTTAGGCATTATTGTACCATCAGGATAGTAATTAACGTAAGGACATTTACTATCACCTATCTTCCAATCGGTTTTTATCTCACGCCTCTCGGCAAAGTCTAAAACCTTATAATCCCCTTTATGGAGTTCAACTACTTTCACATAGAAGTCTTTACTTACCTGATTATAGTTCAACATAAATTTTCTCAAGTCGGCTCCTTCATGGTAGCTTGCAAGGTACGTTACCCTCCATGATTTCTTTACGTTCGGGATAACATGAGATAAGTTAGTAATTACATTCACGAGTATCTTATTCTCTGAGCAGTAATTTATGATATGTTCAACGCCAGGATATAGCGAACATTCACCACCACTAATAGCAACCACCTTTAGCTTCTTACTCTTAATTAGGTCAATCCAAAATTGATAATTCTGTTCAGGGTGTTCTCCGTGCTCAACATAGTTCTGACAGCAATACCAGCATTTTTGATTACATCTCATCGAAGGCGTTATAGTGACAAGGTTATCAAACCTTAGAATCTTTGCTAATTCCCACTGTATTTTTTTCAGTCTGTTTTTCATTATTTTCTCTTTTTATATTTCTCAACCTGCTCAAGATACTGGCTCCAAATTAGCAGAACGCCTAAAGCCATAAGGGCAATTACTCCGATTACTTGTAGTGTTGTCATGGCCTATTAGCAGTTATTAACCAAGCTATTCCAAAACAAAAGAAACAGAACATTATGAATATTACGTGCTCTACGGGGAATTTAGTCTTAGAACATATCCATCGTATTGTTCTATCAAATGCCTTAGTAAAACCTATGTAGTTGATAGGCTCTCCTGCGGCTATGTTTACTATAGGAGCAAAACAGCCAAAGCGAAAGAACAAGAATCCTACTATTATCTTATATAGGTGATTAGGGTATTGAAGTATCCAATTAGTAAAGATACAATAATCTGATAATGATAGTATTAACATTAGCGAGATTACTGCATGGTAGGCAAAGTACATAGAATCGGCCCAATTATGAAGCCGTTGCTTTTTCTTTTCAACTAAAACAACATCAGTATAATTGAAAAGGTTATTCCTCCGCATCATAAGTCCATCAGGGACAGCTTTGAAGATAACTAAGAAAGCTGCCAAAAGCAAATATTCAAAAGTAAATAGTTCCATTATTCTCCGTATTTAAGTAAAAAATCTGTATTAATAACCTTAAAGCTAACATTGTTAGCATAATTACGTACTACTATCCCCTCTCGTGGGATTTCCCTATTAAGTAGTGAGTACCCCTTTGCGTACTCTACCATCTCAGGGATTGTAGGTTTGAGTTTAAAGTGTGCGGTAAGCCATGGTACAGGTGTTAAGTCCATCTCTTTACAGAAATTTTCTTGTTGATACTGATTGAAATAGGATCGTTTACCCTTATGATAATAAGCTACATTAAACACAAACAACGATACCTTATCAAACTTGTATTTATTACCCTGTATGCCCACTCCTACTGCCTCTCCCTGAATGATAATACCTGTCTCGTGATCATCGCACCATACTGTCATCTTCTTCTCTATATCAAGTTCTTTAGCGAGCGTCCAATATGAACTACTGTCGGGTTTAAGTAACTGAAAATTGCGACTGCACACTCCAAACTTCCACTTCTTATCCCAAGGGAATATCTTCTTATTGGGTATCATGAAGTAGGTTGCACTCTGTCCGTCTACCTTCTCTGTGACATCAAAGGTTAAGTCACCCCATCTCTCATAGTAGTCAGGGAATAGTTGAATTCTATCCTCGTCAGTCTTTTTAATGAAAGCCGGAAAAGGTATTCTCTTAGCCTTAAAGAATAATCTACGATACCACGCAAAGCGTTTAAAGAACTTAGTGAGTCTGTTCTTATCTATTGCGGCTAACCTGTCTGACTCTTTGCGTTCAAACTCAGCCTGTGGATCGTACTTACGTACCCCTATGAGGTTAGTTACATCATCCCCTTCTTTATAGTTGCCTTTAGGGAGGATTGACAACGGAAAGCAAATACCCTGAGATACCTGTCCCTTGAGTTTAATAGTCTTGATTCTGAACTTCCGATCTCTCAGGAATTCAAACTCAGGTTTATCAGGCAGTATGCTATCAACCTCGCAATAGCATACCTTATCACCAACCTTGAAGTTATCCTTCTTGGCTACAACGAGTTCCCATCCAAGCACTACGGCTTTTTCTATTTTATCAGCACCCTCGATGGGACTAAGGGATACTATCCTTTGAATTGATGCAAGTTTTCTGTCCATGGTTATATCTTTTCTCCGCAGAACTCTGCGTCCTCACAATTTACACACATATTAGTACATTTCTTATTACAACATTTGCAAGTGTCTCCATGTATTATGGAGCTACCACAGCAATTTGACAATCTCCATCCTTGGCATGGTCGTTCTTTAGTGGGCTTAGGAGCTTTCATGTTATTGATTATCAGAACGGTAAATCCCCTGAGTCGTTATCATCATCCATAGGATTTGGTGGAATGAAGACTTGTTCTCTCTTAGCATAGTCAGAAGGCACTTTGCCTCCTACTTCTTTCTTGTCGTACATATCGGCATGTTTGATATAGTTAGCCTTAGCAATAGTCTTATGCCAAGTGTCTGAAATCCTCTTGCCCGATAAAGAGAAGAACACAGTTACCTTATCTCCTACCATGTACTCATCGAGGTTTACACCTTTGCCAAGCTCAAACTCAGGAAGTTCCACATAACTCTTATCCTTATACTCTCTTTTTACTTCAAGTATTATAGAGGCAAACTCAAAGGTTTTTCCTTCATTCTTTGTTCCTTTTTTGCCTTCTACTACTCTAACGGGCTTGGCATACACTACTCCCTCTATGGGGTAAAAGTTGTTCTGATCTTTCATAAATTTTGTAAGTATTCGTTAATAACCTTTGCTGTTTCGTCTACATCTATAAAGTAGCAGTCGATTTTATCTTTGCCGGACTCACCTCTTTCCATGGCATACTCATGTATTTTATTAGCCAATCTTGCGGCATGAACCACGGCATCAGCCTGAAAAGACTTATACCCATTATCAAAAGCATTCTCATTATACTCATCAAGAGCATAGTCTATCCATTCTAATAAGGCATCTCTGTTACCTTCCCTGATCTGTTTGAGTTGTTTCTTTAGTTTCATAACTATTATTTATTAAAAACATTTCCACCGAGTCCTGTCGATCCTGCTATAAAAAGACCAGAATCACTTTCCTGTTCAAGCCCGTCAATTATATCATCAGCATGAGCTGCTATGTTAAATACTTTATAGGCGGGGAAAAGAAATTCCCTTACCATTTTATTGCCCTTTATTATTTGGACGAGAGCTTCACCCTTCGGTTCTTTAAAGTATGTCACCTTGAGATGATATCCTCTAACATCACCCTCAAAAGCAACTTTATCAATAATTATATTTTCCATTTCTTATCAATTTAATCTGCCATTATATCAAATTGTTCCGCAAGTCTGTTAATAGTATTGGCTAACTGTCCAGCTAACCTCATGAGTGTATCCTTATTGTAATTAATCATAATTCTATCCTGTTCCTCGTCAGATAAATCTTCAAAGCAAACATTGTCCCATTTGCCATCTTTATTTTTACTACGAAAATAAATGCCCGATAAATTTCTCTTTGTCTTCATTTCTTATCAATTTTAGACCAAAGATAAATGATAGAAACGAGAATTCCAAAAATATTAACAGTTATTTTAAAAAAGAATTTAATACCTGAACTTGATATTGATCGAATTCTTTAGTGTGCGAACGCCAAATGGTTGACACAGGATTGAGATAGGTAAGCCATCCTGCCTTATGCTCTACTACGAAGATTGGTATCTTTTGTTCTTTAGCGAGCTTACCTGTCCATATATCAGCCATATTTGGACGATGGTAGTCTTTTATGTCCAATTTAATGTCTTTTGTATTGAGAAGCATTACACCTGTGCCTCCCGTATCTACTCTATGGTCGCCATGGACTGTATGTAAACAATGGTAGTTCTCTCTAAAGTATGCGTGCGCTGAGCGTGCCGGACGCTGGAAGACCTTGCCGTGCAAAGTTATGATACCACCTAACTGTCTGTATTTGTTTATCATATAGGCACAGTAATTGGGAGGGTAACTGAGGTCATCATCACAACTAAATACAAAGTCTTCTCTTTCATTGAAATGGAGGAACTTCGCTGAGTCCCCATATTCATTTTGTAATTTTTCGTAACGAATTTTATCGGAAGGATCAGGAATTCTTGGTTCTTCTTTATGACCGTTCAACATAATATAAAAAGCATCCGCCTGTTGATATAAGCTCTTGACGGTTTGCCAAAGCATTGTTTCCCTATCGGGCAATGTTGCTATTTGTACTGTAATCATAAGGCGAACATTTGACTGCTCATATAGTGTTCTTGTTGAGGAATGACCAATGATTCTTTAACCATATAAAGGTTGTATTTATGTTTATGTAGTTCTCTACTTATGTAGGCTCCTACACCACTACTCAAATTAGGCTTTGCAGTCCAATTAAGATTTATGGGTGGTATCTTACCAAGCCGAGCAAAGAAACCTTCCTGACTCATAAAGCACATATCTACCCATTGTGTTTTCCATGCTATCCCCATGTCTTTAGGGGGGAAGTTAGTCCAGCACTTCTGTCCTATTCTATCAGCATAAAGGTTAAGGCAGATAGGTTTGTCAAGTTGCTTCCATATTTCTATTGCACGTTCAACCATATTATTGGCAGGCAAGAAGTCATCCGGTAGCATAAAATAGTACTGATGCTTACCTTTCATCGCAAACAGTTGATTGACAGTACGCCAATAACCACGCTTACCAAAATGAATTTCACGTTTTGTTTGAGTAGCCCCGCTAATGTCATAGTCACAACCATCGTTAAGAACTATTATTTCTCCTTGTCCTTGTAATGAGTCTACAAGTCTCTGGCAGGATTCCTGTCGGTTATGAGTTGTTATCAGAAATACTACGTCCATATAATTCACCTGTACTTCTTAATATGTCCAAATAGTCCTCATTAAATGGACATTCATCACATCTTTGTTCTTTTATCATAGTTGCCGTATCCACATACGGGCAATCGAAATCTTCTTCTTCAGTCTTTAAACACTTCATCTTTAATAACTTTACCGATTACAGTATTAGGAACGTTCATAAAACCGCCATTAGTTCTTCTTATAAAATCAGTCCATAGTGTATTACCTCCATACCAATGACAACCAATAGACTCATCATTGAACCATGGCTCTTTATAAGTCATTAACTCCTTAATGTGGTTAGCATCATACCTATATACGGCATCATCATGTATAAATGCACCATCAGGAATAGGCTGTAATGGAGGAAAGTACTTATCAAACATAACAGAACCAATATATTGATAATACTTAGGATTAAACTCTTTAAGCATTACCTCATTAAGCCTCTTATAGAACCTGCTCTTTGGCTTAGCCATTAAGAACCCAATAGAGTGACCATACTTACATATAGATACAAATACTTCTTTCCTTACATTTTTATCATTATTAACTGACAAGTGTTCCATGGGGCGAAAGAAAATAATATCAGAGTCTACCCATGCACCTCCATATTCATACATAGCAGTTATCCGTACATAGTCTGCCTTATGAACCTCAGCCATATCAGGTGCAAAGCCAAGTTCAACAAAGTCCAATACGTGTCTTTTGAGTGGAAGTGTATCAAGAACGGGAATAAAGTTATTGCACGTCAAAGGATAGTCGTTCTCAAGCGAAACCCAAGTAACTTTATCAACGGTATTGGTTGATGTCCATAGCCATATTTCCCAATCAGGGTTGTACTTCAAGAACGACTTAAATGTTAATAGTCGCATATAGGGAAGCGTCTTACCTCCCCAATAAATATGACAAATCTTAGGTACTCCTTCAATTTTCCACATCAAGATTCGGTGTTAAAACGTGTTTTGCTCTGTAGGTATTCTCAGGTATCAATTCCCCCAGTTGTATTTTATTTTTCCAATATTCAAATGTAAGCATTTCCTTATGCCCGTCAAAGTTATTCTTAATGATCTGTATATCTTCAAACTCTTTATTAAGCAACCATTCTGATACGTCTTCCCATTTATCTA
>JBBACM010000060.1:0-6298 GCA_041657045.1 Minisyncoccota bacterium | reverse complement strand
CTAGATTTTCTTTAATAGATTCGATTGTTTTCCTTGCTAACTGGAAGCGTTTGAATGTAATTATTAATACTGTAACAACTGGATAATCCAAAATCAACTCTCCTTTATTAATTTTGCCAGACTAACATAATCAAAAGTATTATCAGGTTCAGCGCTGTTGTAATCCCTATAAATAATTTTCTTCTCAATCTTGCGCCCCTTCCAAACTGGATTCAATCGGATTAATCGATAATTATCAATAGTTTCATCCAGCCAATCCGTATAAGGCGTTTCATTTTTGGCTAGTAGATTCTCGTGGGTTTTTTCACCAAATCTAAACCCGATGGTTTTTAGCTCAACCTTATCATTATCATTGAGTAATTCGGAATAAGCGACGGCTTTAGCCAGTGCCTTCATATCACAGGATGCCAGCCTGGGGATTAAGACCGTCCCGGATTCTATTTCCTCAAGGCTTCTTAAAACCAGATTGACCGCCGTCTTTTCAGAGAGCCAGAAACGTGTCATGTTGGGATCCGTTAAGGTAATGACTTTGTTTTCCTTTGCCTGTTTTTGAAACAATGGAATTACACTACCGGTTGACCCGATAACGTTTCCATATCTAACCAAATTGAATTTAGTTTTTGAGAGCTGGGCGTATTCCTGGAATAACCGTTCCATCATAAGTTTAGTCATTCCATAGACGTTAATCGGGTTGCAGGCTTTATCCGTTGATATCCCGATTACGCGCTCAACATTATTTCGCATAGCGGCGTGGACGACATTCCTGCTGCCGCCCACATTGACCGCTATCGCTTCTGATACATTAATTTCAGCTTGAGGTACGTATTTCATGGCCGCCGCGTGGATAACAATATCCTGACCGCCCATAGCGAGTTCTAATCTATCGTAATCCCGAATATCTCCGAGGATAAACCGGCAATCCGGATAAAGTTGACGGATTATATTTTGCTTGGCTTCATCACGACTGTAAATAGTCAACCGTGCATTACCGTAATAATGTTTAATTAGTGCTTTACCAAGGAAACCAGCACCACCAGTTATAAAAATATTTTTCATAAGCTCCTTTTTGGTAAACAAAAATAATTTGTATTTTCAATATTAGTTACATTCCAGTGTTTTAAAGTTTCCTCTATTTTAGTGTTTGGCGCGTACCATTGAGGATGCAGCGAGATGATCATTGGTATGGTATAAAGCATTTCATCCGGATTGTTTAGAATAAGACTTTCCCCACCCTCGATATCCATTTTTATCAGATCAGGTTTACCATACTCATTAACGAGTTGTAATAACGTTATTGTTTCAACCTTGATATTTATTTTTCCGATTTGAGTCAACGACGAACAACTATCACCGGGCACCTGCATTCCAAAATTGGACGGTTTACCATCAGGTGACGCAGCCAGATTCAAACCTACTACCTGATGTTCTAACCCGTTCATTCCCGCATTAATTGTTAATTGCCTGTACGCTTCTGGATCAGGTTCAATTGCTATGACCCGGGATTTCCTGTTCTTAGCCGCCCAAAGCATCATAGGCCCTATCCATGCGCCAATATCAAATAGGAGGCCGCCTTCGGGCAGATTATCATCAATCGCCTTTAACGTCGCAGCCTCCCATCTTCCATCACAAAACAAATCCCAGAAGCTCCAGGATGACGTGATATTATCATCAATCACCCTGAAGCTATGTTCACCCCTTTTTATGTCACGAGAATTTGTCAATTACGACTCCCTTTATTGCGCTGGCAGATTCCAATCAGAATACAGAGAAGGGCCAGGCCGATAAGTAGCCCCACCATCCTTGAAATAAGGATCACTGGGGAATGGCTGGCGAGTATGTTGTAACGGCTGGTATCTGACATTTTGAATAACTCCGGCAAGTTGAGGGGTCCGTAGAATAAGACGAGGCTCAATCAACGCCTCCCAAATTGCACACCAGTTTTTATTATCCTTAGTCCAGGCAAATCGTCCGCCGTCAGTCCAATACATCTCTGACATTCTACCATCCGCTGCGGCTTGTAAAAGCGTTTTTGAATAGTCTTTGTACTCAAAATATGTCGTCCCATACCCGCCCTTCACGCTCAATGGTACGAAATAAATGTTAGAAGCATATTGCCCACTTTCGATGGATTCGTCGTCTCCTTCAACCTCTTCCAGAATACCGTCATCTTCAATCACCGGAACTTTCATTCCATCGATCAGGAGATATGAACCGTTTCTCATATCATCTCTCATCTTAATAGCGTCTCCAGCATCCAGACTGGGAACTACGTCTATATTTGCCGTATCACGGGTTTGGCAGCGGTACGAAAGATAGGAACAAGGCCAGCAAGAAGTGATTTCGTAGAATAACTCGGGTCTCATGGTAATCACCCATTCCACAGGATCAAATCCCATCCGGGTAGCATTGTGGCGTAGATATCTGAACATGTATGCGATGTATTCAACGATATCATTTGTCCCATTGCAAACGAGTGAATAATTAAAGTCTTTAACATCGGAATCCAGAGAAGGACACGCCGTTCCACTTAGGGCGTCTACTTTACCCGTTGAAATCAGTATATCGAGACCAGGATACTCTCTGTATCCACCACCAGTATTGTTATTCGCTGGATTACCAACGTATACTTGACGAGTTAAAACATTTTGAAGAGCCACGCCGACGGCCACCCATGCCATAAGGACTTCACGGGCCAGGTCAGGGCTACCAGATATATTCATATTCAACATTCCGCCCATTTGCTGCAGAATCGGGTCATTGACAAAACGTAAGTCAAGGAACTCGCCACGATCCGCTTGAAGTCCGACAGTGGTGAGATTCAACTCTTTAGTTTTATAACAATACCGTCCAAATTGTGCAGTCTGGATACAAGATTTAGCATTCCCGGCCGTAGGACAGTTATCACAGACGCCATCTGAATCTCCTGGTTCGCTTTCAGCCGTGAAACCGGAAAGATAAGCGAATAACGGATTGGTTCTAACGCTAGGTATAGACCTTAGCATTCCGGCTAGCCCGCGAGGTTGCACACGAGAGCTAATCAGATCTTGTTCCAGTCCACTTACTCCGAAAATACCCCCAGGTCCATGCATGTAGTTTGTCGAAACCGTCCCGGATGCAACCACTTTTTGTCCACGTTCCTTTTGCCTTTGTTCAAATTCTTCAAAAAACTGATCGACTATTGATCTCTTTGGCACTTTAAAATACCTCCGTAATACTTTATTTTATTAATAATTATCTGTTATTTACTTAACCCACCAAGCGCGCTTCCCAGCCATGATGGAGCCGCTTTACTACCAGTGAGCTCCTCATCACCTTCGGGATCAACCAGATTGTCCTTTGACTCTGAAGCTCGTTTAAGCGTGGACGCCTGTGATTTGGGAGCGATTGCCATGGCGATCTTTTCATCATCAGTTTTCTGGAGTTCTTTCAGGGCTTTACTGATTTCCGTAACTGCAATTTCAAGTGTTTCAGATTTAGTCTTGGATTCAGTCAGTGCATTATTGATAGTTTTAAAAGCTTCTGACTCAATAAATGCTTTTACGGCTGCTTCCGATATTTGTTTAATGCCTATCACTCTATCACCTGCGGCAAGATAGGGATCGTCAGGAAATGGAATCTCTTTAGAATTTACTACCGGATGTTCATTCGCCTCTTTGTATTCTACCCCCAAACCTTTAAGGGATTTCTCCATTTCGGCAGGGAGGCTCTCCAGTTCCTTCACCCTGTCTTCACCGAGCTTGTCAACCAGGAATTTTCTCTTGTTTGCATTCATATTCTTCGTAGCCTCCTGCTTTATTATTTCTATTCCGGTATAGGGATTGGCCGCAGCACTTGAGGGTAGAGGAGAAATCTCAAATGTTCGATACCAGTCTATAATACTTTTGTCCTTCCGGGAGTAATGGAAATAGTACCCGTGGCTTACACCCAGATTTTTGTCCTTAGATAGCTTCTCTGCTACTCCTAACTTATCCTTGTCAAAGGTCCCAGACGCCATGAGAAAGCCATGATCGAAGTCTACCCAATCAGATACACCACATTTAGTCCCCGGAGTATGCCAGAGCCAAAGCTCTGGATATTCTCCACCATTATCGATGTACTCCACAAATTCTCTATGAGCCTTAGTTTCAAAGATCTCCGGTGGATTATCGGCATCACGGAAATGATTAGTAACCAAGGAGAACCATCGATAATCCCCTGATTTATCTTTTGTAAGCGTAAAGTACGAACTGGTAGGCTCTACTTCTTTCTTGCTTTTCATTAAACTCGAAAGTCTCTTTTTGAGTCCGTCTACTATTTTGGATAGTGCTGAAGGCTTGTCGGAGATTTCAGGATTGCGCATAACATTAGATACAAGCGTCTCGGTTTGGTAAGAAACCTCGCCCAATTTGTCTGCCTGCTCGTTTGCCTGTTTGATCTGATCTAATTCCTCGAATGATATAGCCCCAAATGAAATTGGAGATTGTGCAAAGTCAGTCACGCATTCCCCGTATTCACTTTTAATGCCCTTCTCTTTTTTAACTGCCGCATTAGCGATCGCAAAAGCCGAGGTTTCACATTGCTTTGAGTCCGCGCCATCTTTTGCCATACAGGTCTTGTGAGAGTTATTCCAGGATCCGACCCAAATCTTTCTATCCGCTTCGGGCATTTTCTTAACATTTTCCGGTAATGATTCATCGTTAAAATCTGTGTATGGCATCTATTTGCCTCCTGTTGTTCTTTGCATTTGTTGATCGATTCTTCTTGCTAGCTCTATGTTCATTTTGGCCTTTAGTTCTGGGATACCATTCCATCCGTGTTTATAAAACATTGGATTTCTGTCGCCGGATCTTCCCTGCACATCTTTGTTGTAAGGAGCAATGTTAGAATTAGACCCGACTATTCCTTCTATCCGGTCACCGCCCATATGGATTTCGCTTGACCATGACTTCTTAAGTGTCCCAGTCCTGCGATAGTGAGTATAAGTTAAGGTCTGTGGCGGGTATTTGGCTATAAACCGCTGGCCTTCGCTTACCGTATCCTGCACAGCCAAATAGAGGGCGGCGATGATTTTATTCTTATCGGCTATTAAATTTTTAGGTGCTATGGTTTCGAGTTTGATCATGCGTTGTCACTCCGTGATATCATCTCAATTTCATTTACTCCAATAACCAGCCAGACTGAATTGTCATAAATTGAGTCGAGAGTAAAATTGGTCTTTGTCCGGATATGAGAACCCACAATCATGGTTATATTTCCGGCATTAGCCATGTGGATGATTATTATTTTACCTATCCATGTAGATGGTAAAACTATCTCAGTTAAATCATCTGCTACTCCACCTTCACCGGATAAAGACAAATTTGCATACAATCCAGAGGGTAAAGTCGGAGTAATGACGCCTCCTGAAATTGCAAGGGATTCCGCTGTGGGGATTGAGATAGGTATAATTAAATGACCTAATGTATCAACCCTTAATGGCAAATATTGTTTATCGGTATTTTCAACCTTTCCAAAAGCTAAAACCTGCTTATCTATACCCGCTTTAGTAGCCATAGTTCACCCCTATTGAGTTAAAATTTCACCATCTGCATTAACAGCTATTGGCACAATTTCGCCTGTATCTGTTTGTCCGCAAAGTACAACTCTTTCGTCTAACCCTGATTCAGTTACCATATTTTTACTCCTATTCTACTGGATTATAATTTGCTGCGCTGATTCTGGCACACCTGCAGTTAGGATGCGTGTCCACAACTGGTCTTGGCCCGGATTCAGTCGGAAAGTATTGCTCGTTAAGTGGCCCACAGATAGGACAAACCAGATTATCTTCTGACGTCTGCCATTGCTCGTATTTTATTCCCGCCGAAATGTGAGCTAGCTTATTTCCCTCATCAAATATCCTTGTCGTCTCTGTGACCGCTATCCGGCGCGCTCTAGCCTCTCCAAATAAGGGTGTAATGGAGTTCACAAGGTCTTGTAATCCTTGCTCACCTAGTCCTGTCTCCTGCCATGCTGCAATAGCCTTTCTGAGTCCGTCTCGTGTAACCTTGGATAGTTCCATCCACCATTCATTAGTGTATGTGCGCGTGAAGTCCAGGACTGCCTGATTGACTAAATCCATGTTCACCCCGAGGCCGAGCGAGGCATTATAAGCAGCAGCCTCTAAGGCCCCGTTTCTAAAATAGGGCTGAGCGGCACCGACTACCCGAACTCTGAAGTTTTCCCACATTTCCTCATCATTAATTATGTCATCCATAAATGGCAGTTCTTTTGTGGGCTTCTTACCTAGTATTTTTTTTTTAAATTCGGCAAAGAAGCGTTC
>JBBACM010000059.1:0-6323 GCA_041657045.1 Minisyncoccota bacterium | reverse complement strand
CTATATTGACATAGTTCTTTTGGTATGGGAGAATGTAGGTAAGGTATACTAAAAATGCCGAAATATGTGTTTGGAGGGGTAAACATGTTACTACTTGTCATTATATTAATAATCGTATTCATGGTAATAGCTGCGGTGGTTTCTGCAAAAAATACAAAGGAAGGAAACGAACAATATTTAGCGCATTTGCAAAGCATTAATTTTTTGGTCAGCAAAAAGACGGAATTCGGGGATATTGCACTTTATGTTGACGATACAAATAAGAAGTGGGCAATTAAAACCAGGAAAAACGATGATGTTAAAATTTTTAGCTATAGCGACCTCACCGAATTTGAAGTTTATGAAGACGGTAATAGCATAGCAAAGGGAAGGGCCGGAAGCGCTTTAGTGGGAGGATTGCTTTTTGGTGTGGTTGGTGCGGTCGTTGGAGGTGCGGGTAAGAAAAGTATAAGCAATACATGTAAGGTATTACAATTACGCATCAGGGTGAATAACTTATATTGTCCAGAAATAATTGTGAACTTTATAAGCACAGAAATAAAAAAAGATTCGATGATGTATAGATTGGATTTTGAAGCCGCAAAAAATATGGCAGCTATATTATCATATATTCACAATAGCCAAACCTCAGCCGTTTAAATATTAAAGGAAGAGAATATGAAAAAAATAATTATAGCACTTATTTTAGTTGAAACAATATTAATAGGATTACTGATATATTTATCGATCAAGGATAATGGGGAGGAACAAAAAACAGATCAAGGTTTATATATTGCGCCATTTACAACGAGCACCATTTTTGAAGAAATGCCGATCAGGGCCATTCCGACCGGATATTTTTTGGTTAAAATTGATCCCGAGAATGAACATGACGGATCCATATATGTGGGAACCGATCCCTCCGTCATTCCTTCCGGTACATTTCTTTTTATTATTGATCTTGGTTTTCGAGTTGCTACCCAAGATAGCAGGGCAAGCGGAAAAACCATCGTGATTTACGGTGAATGTGACCAAGAAAAATTATTTATTTGGGGCGTAACAAAATATTGGAATGACGAAAAGAAGCCTTTCGTTTTGACATTATAAAAAACCCCGGTTAATTCCGGGGTTTGCCATGTCTGCCGAAGCGGATAGGCTAAAGTGTGTTTTTACTTGTCGGATTGTTTATGATGCCGAATCCGGCAAGCACAACCAAGATCATATTAACCAACACGTCAAACTGCGGAATCTCGTATCCGAAAAATGTCTTGGATACAAATGCGATAAGGGCGGCTACCGAAAGCCATAATGCCCAGCTCTTCCATCTGCTCTGTTCCATGGTTATTCTCCTTTCTTAAATATCAGATATCTGATTAATTTGTTTTAATTTTGCCTTGAGCTCAATGTTCTCAAGTTGTGTTTTTGTCGTGTCCGGAAGAGATAAAATCTGTTGAATAATAGTTAAAAACTCAGAAGCCGCGTTTTTGCTATCAGGACCGTTTTTGTTGTCCACTGCGCCTTTCAAAATACCAATATGCTTGGCCGCCGTCTGGAATTGCATAAAGCTAATCATTTCATCATCTCCATAGATCAAATCGTCCGGGTCAAGGAACGACATCCTCCTTGCTGCAGGAATGCCGTTGGTTTCAATAGGTTGTAAATGCCACCACTCAAGAACGGAAGGGCTGTCGACCGTATTAAGTGGAAGCATGAGGCCGTATAAGTTAAGTTGCTGATGTAACCGATCCTTATGTAACCATAAAGATTTAGATGTGCTTTCCCAAAAGTCGCCGTCCATATCCGCCGCAAGATTGCATTCATGCCAGGATGTTCCCGGCATTGCTACCTTGCCGGAAGGTACACCCCCGTGAAGCGCCTTATCTGCCTCGTAGAGACGTTTTGTCTCTGAAACATCCCTGCACCCTAACAGACCGCCCATAATCTGTCGAAAATCACGTGCGAGTGCTGCAAGCCTCCAAAGAAATACAAGACTCAATTTATTTCCGTGAGGATACTTGAATTTAAGCCAGGGTTGCCAGTTTTTTTCCTCTTTGTATTTTCCGGGTATGATTTTCACAGCAACTTCACCCCCGCAATAATAGCGGCGATAATGCCGATCTGCTTTATGGCCTCAGTAAGAACGCTTGACCATGTTGAATTGGTTTTTGTAACTGCGTTAATGGCAGATTCGGCTTGCCCTTTGAGGAGGGTTTTCATGTCGTCTATCTTCTCAAATATCTGCTTGACGTATACGCGGGTTTCCGCATGACCCTCTTTTAGGCTGCCTATCTCGCTTGCGTGAGACTTACTTTGTTCTTTCAATTCCCTGACATCTTCCCTCAAATTGTCAATTACATCTTTTTGACCGCATGGTTCCATGTTTCACACCCGTCTTTCGTTGGTATATTATTTATGCTCACGGTTGACACCCGTCACCGTGAGCGCTTTGGGGCTGAGGTATTGTCTGTACCTTGGCCCCTCTCGGTTTTATTCAAAAGCCCACCAATAATATAAATCACCCTGACTTGTTGGATGTGGTAATCTGAATCCTGACGTGGTAACATATGCCACGGTTCCGTCCAATACGATGTTTCTTAACGTGCCCGAGGTAGTATAGGTGCTATTAAAATTACTTGATAGCCCTATCTTGCCATTCGGATATGAAGAATGTATCGGCTGATCTGCGTTATATACAACCAGCGCTCCTTTAGCAGGACAAACACAAATTATCTTTGTTGGCATAAAGGTTAAACCAGTAACCGTTATAGCGTTAAAACCTGCCGTGCTAACATCATCCGCATAAGTAAAGGTTCCCGAACCAGATACATTAAGCGATCCGCTTACTGATTTTTCCCCACCAGGGCCATCGAGTGAATAATTTTCAAGCTTAACCACGTCCAAACTACCGAATAATGCCTTTTTCAAACCGATTCCTCCTTATGTGGCCTCGTCACCTGAAATATAATAATCAATAGATGTTGCTGTCCCCGAATAACCTTGTATAGTTGCTCCTGCCGTAACTACCGCCCCCTGAACAGGTGGAAATATTGCATCCTTTGCAGTGATTGTTTTCCCCGGAACGATATTTATGCTATTAAACGTTATGAAACATGTGGCATCTGCCGTTGCCTTGTTTGCAAGAGAAATGAACCCGACAAAAAATGTACCTCCTGCCGTTATTGTGGCAAGCGTTGCATTTGATGTTGTCAGAGTTCCGGAACCGATGACCTTAAAAGTATCGGCCAATTAAATCACCCCCATATATAATTTTCTTTTCAATGTCGCAATGGTGGTTTCAGTAAGACCTACGATAGCCGTATCAATTTCTTTCGTTTTGTTTTCGTTATTATTTAGATTTGTAGCATTGATTGCAGGTGTGGTTCCGCTTACATATGCAGTTTTTGTATAATCTCCCAAAGCCATGTCGATTCCTCCTTAGCCCCTCGTTACTGTGTCTATCCTTCTGAAGCTTATCTCTTCGCTGCTAGTTTTTACATGATGCCATAAAATTCTACTTATCAGAATGCCGATATTCGCCGTCAATGTTGCGGATGTGCCCCCGAATATTCCGATTTCCTCAATAGTCGCCACTGCCTCGGTTTTCAAAACGGCAAATTGACTTGTCACTTGCCCGGTTGCATTTGCCGAAAGCGCTGTATCAGGAGTTCTGAAAATTTCAGTGGCTAGTGCTATGTCATTATCGGTGATCGCCGTTGTGCCCGTTCCTACTGCTAAATATTTAATCTCAACATTAGGGGTCGCGCCTGTGAGAGATTTGACTATTTCTTCAAGCGCGGCGTTCATAATACGGTTTTTTACTACTTCTTTGTTTATGGACCCATTGTTTTTAATATCAATCTCCCAAACACCGGACCATGCCATTTCTTCTGCTGTCTTTTTATGGTTTTTAATATTAATCATTCAGCACCTCCGATCCCGTTGCGGTTCCAGGATAAAGCGTTTCGCTTGGATAAAGATTATCTGCCGGATATAAAGGTGTAGTCATAATTACCGTAGTTTCACCCGCCCAATTCTCAGTTTCGGTCTGGACGTTCAGCAAAATAACAACCTCGTTTTCATTAATGACAAATTCTCTATTGCCCTTAAGTAATTCCTTAAACCACTCTTCCCACCCGCCAAGACTAGAGCCGTCAAGGCACCTCACAAGGTAGTTTGTCGCACCGCTGTCTGCGGCAGATATTTGGACTGAATCGATTAAGAAACTCGCGTTGATTCCGTAAAGCGGTTTTTGTATCGGTAATAATTGTCCTGCCTGTAGTCCCGGAACTTCTGTGTCAAAAGTCACTATTGATGGGATAATACCATACTTAAGTATCAATCCCTCGGAATATTCTATCGCCTGGTTGTTTTCATTGATTGATTTTTCAGTTACAACGCTTTCATAAACCCCGCTCGTGCCTGCTTCTATACCTTGTCGTGCGGATATTTGCGCCGGATCGTCTATAACGGCAATTATCGGATATAGCCCGGAATAAGTTACTTCTATTGTTGATCCTGCTGTCAGTACGGCCTCGGAACCATCTTCGGAGATTGTATTGCTGTTATAGGTAAAATACCATTCTTTACCCGTGTCAAGACCGTTTACACCGACATTGGCCGATAAAACAGCTGTAGAATTTACATAGATCACAGGCTTTTCAGATATAGGAAATCTCAGAATAAAATTCCTCGATACACCATCAGGGGCAGGAGCGGGCTTTTCTAATGTCTGGACGGAGGTCTTTCCAGTGCCCGCCCTTAAATACTGTTTGTTACGGTACTGGTCTCGGGTTCTTGTGCGCTTGAAATTTTCATGCGGAACTGAATCCGTCAATGTCCATGGTGAAACGTTCGATGCATTACTAAAAAAATTCAATTGTTTGTCGAAGTTTATATTCCAATTGAGTCCTGTTACATTCTTAAGATAATCAAGAGCATCGGTAGCTTTTATGTAATTAAACACAGCCTTGCTGATTGTGTCCCCACTTTCAATCGTTCCCGCTGTGATACCTTCATCACTGAGCGCCGCCGTAATTATCGCCGAAACAATATTCCCGGCCAGCGTAGATGAATATGATGCCGCCATCAGTTTTTTATCGGCTAACTGGTTATAATCAACGGCTATGATATTGTAATAAAGATATCCGGGGTCTTCCTCGTAATCGTCCAGCGTGTCAATTGTCCCGCCAAAAATAATCGGTCTTGCGAATATCTCAAGCGTTCCATTAAACGCCATCTTTGCCGTGGTATGTTCATCTATCGGTAATGCTACACCAGAATTATAATCTGCTAGTATTTCATCATCTGACCGCGCTATATTGGATATGCGCAGGTCATCGTATAAAGCACCTGTGGCTCGGCTAACGCCGTCATATGAACTTCCGAAATTGATCTCCGTTCCCAAAGTATTGGGCCCCTTAGAAATGCTTATGTTAGTAACAGTGGTTGTGTTTACGGTAAATTTAACTCCAAAACTGCCATATCGTAAACAAATATAATTCCAACCAACCTGACACGAAATCGTTGCCGTATTAATGTAAGTTGTTCCATTGCCCACACGCGCCCGTAGTGCATTGGTTGCACCATAAATTACAATTCTGTTATTATCATTAACAAATCTGCAATCAAAAATATTTATGCTTGTTGCATTAAGAGTTGGCGTATAAAACCCAAATTCAACCGTCCCTTCAGTGCCGTTCAAAATTCCCGCTGTCGGTATTGTCAGGGTTTCGGCTGCGCGAGTAGCGCCATATCCCGGAAACGTCAACGCATAAGCTTTTTGAATCAGCGATATTTCCGCAATCTCAATATACCCTGCGTCGTTCCCTTCATGGTCAAAACGGATATATTGTTGAGTTCCGGTTATGTCTGATGCTGTTGTAAACGTAAGAGTAAACACTTGAAAATATGTTGTTAGAGTCGGTGATACACCTGCTGGAGGGGATGCTACGTGCGGTGCATTGATACCTGTGGTACTTAAAATCACGGCTTGAAATTTACCCGCTCCTGCCGTACCTCTTGCCTTAATTCTAAGGGCATATGTCGTTGATGGACTTAATGCAAAATATGGAGAAATATAGTAATGTTCCACTGTGTCTGAATTTGTCAATCTTACTGTGCTCCCTGCCGCGCCAACTTGTACCCCTTGATCAACGGCTGCCATACCAACACCTGAGGGAGTCCACCCGGTAGGATAGGCGGCAATGATATTGGTGCATCCTTCTTCTATCATCACGGCCTGTCCAAATTGACCTGTTTCATAGCGCGTCACATTGGCCGTAACTATTGTTCCATCCTGCATGGTAGCGTTTGATGTACGCGTGAAAGTTCCATCTCCGATATCA
>JBBACM010000058.1:0-6369 GCA_041657045.1 Minisyncoccota bacterium | reverse complement strand
TGCCGCTTCACTGTTTAGTGTGTCAATAACAATACCAGTCGGAAAGTACGTATATTGACTTACCCTGTTATAATAAATTCCGGTATTCTTCAACGTCGAATCATCAGCATCAATATACAGCAGGCTATCAAATCCCGAATTCGTGAGCTTTATCGCTTTCGTTCTCATCGTATCGGTTATCGTTTGTATACGACCAAAACAAACCGCCGCCATTATCATTAGTACTATCGCGTTTTTATACATCGTGCAATCCCTTCCCCTGTTCGAGTTTGAAAAACATATCCGAGTACCGCAATTGTATCAGGCTCATCCACGTCTCCGCATTGAGCTTTTCCGGTATCGTCATTTCCGGTGCTATCATCACGAGACATTTGATAGTACCCTCCGGCAAAGGATCCGTTACTATTAAAATATACATCACACGGGCCGGAAACAACAATATATCCAAGTGCATAAGCTGGAATTTCTTTGTATGCCACTCCCGCAACATCGAAATCATTTTCGTTTGCAAGTGTAACAGCTCTGAGCGTACTTGCCGGTGACGCTTTTACAAGGTATCCGGCAGGAATAACGCCACCGGAAAGATTTTGCACAATACATGCCAACCCACCAATGTCGGTAATTATCCATTGCCCCGACGACGATCCGCCACCGCCTCCACCAGATTGGTTCAGATGGTTAAGAATGTGATAAATATCGTCAAGCGCACGGTCGATACTTATTACCCCTGTCGTTCTTTTCCTTTGATATAGTGACATCTTCTTTTTACCTATACCGTACAGTGCCAATTGTCTCCGGTAAACACAAACGTTATCAACATTCCTTCTGGAATATCTAAATTGGTTGACTGCATTCCAGGATACAAAAGACCGCTATTATATATTATAATTGGTTTAAATCCATCGGGAGCAGATGCACCGTTTGGTGAAATCGAAGCCGCGCCGTTTGTTTTAATCAATTGTATCCTATTGCCTGGCTGCCTGTTTGTGTGGTCGATATATGTTATGATTCCGCCATTTCCAGAAAGGTAAAAAGTCTCGTCTGTTTCATTTGGTAATACAAGGTTTGAGGCGACAACCGCAGTCTCAAGTGCCGACCTTCCGTTTCCACGGCCAAGTACAGAAATATTACCCTCTAATTTATTAGGCCACGTTGTAGGTATAGCCTCTCCGACAACCCAATCTGTTTTTGTTACTCCCCACGTTTCACCACTCATGACGACTCTCCATAATCTATTGTTTTTCTTGCTGTTATAGAACAGCGTAGCCCGCTTTTGCTTGCTTTAAATTGCTGCCTAATTATTCTTGCGTCAACAAAGGTACTGCCTTTACAATATACTTCAATTTCTGCCGTATCGCCGATTTCAGTACAAGGGTTTCCCTGAACTTCAACGACAATATCACGCCTATCATTAAGCAGTGTAGTTAAAAGTGCTATTGCTATTGATCCGGCAGTTGTATCATTTTGTATTAAAAAATTTTCATTTGTTTCGTATTTTTGTTTATTATAAAGCGATATTGATTCATCGTCATATTCGATAACGTCTGGGTTGGTTTCCAGCACAAGCTTTTTACCAAGCACTTTAAATTTAAATGTTCCGGACGTGCCAGATGTTTTTTCAAAGGTAACTGTTGCTCCCCATGGATGTAATATTTCTTGTGTCTTTATCATCGTTATTCCGTCAAGATCGTATGGCGCTGGAACGCTTAAATCAATAGCTGCATCGTTTTCCCATTTAATACTTTGCGTAATAGTAGTTTCGCTTTCACCGACAGAGATATCTTCAGATATGTAAACTTCGGTATCCTCGTCTTGCGGTACAAGCGGTGATACCTTTACAGACACATAATTATAAAGTTCTTTTGTCGGGTTGCTTTGTTCAAAAAAATCGTTTCCTGTAATTGTAATATCTGGAGAGCTTTCAATCTGGTCTGCTGCAAACGACTCAATAATTATCTTGTCGTCACGGTTAGAGTATACACGACCGAGACATGCAGATGCTATCTTGCTCAAAGCCTCAAAATATGTTACATTTCCAAGCCATGCGTATTCAACAGTATACGCATCAAGGTCGCTCGATATTTCCCATGCAAGATCGTTGAGTGGTATTTTTACCTTGGCGTCATTAAGGACATATTCTGCTATATCTTTTAGTGACACATCTGTCAATATTTCATCAGCTATAAAATCGTTATGCCTTAATATTTCTAATCGGTCTCTTGCTGTTATCGTTGCAGAGTATTTCGTCTGTGATACATCCCATTCTGTTGACCAGAAAGTCCCCATTTTAACGTACTCAATAGAACTATCTTGGAGCATAAATCCGATGTAAGGTACTATTCTAACGTTTTTTGTTATTCTGTTGTGTAGATAAGATGATGTATTGTACGGAATAAATGGATCACTATATTCTGTTCCATCTTTAACAATAGATATGTTTTGAATCTCTATCGACATTTCATTGCACGAAACATTGCCAATTGGTGACGTTCCGTTATCAGCCTCAGCCTCTTCAAGCACATCAAGAGACATAATATTATCATCATAAAACGTATCGGTAACTACTCCGAAAAATTCTACTATTTTACCAATTGTATTTGGAGCAGACCAAGCGTTTAAAACGAGCTTCATTGATTTTGCCGCTACGATATTATCAGAAACAAAGTCAAGCGCTGTCTCAACAGAACCACCCGTAAAATTAGTTACCGGATTTAAAATATTGCTATCTATGTCATAAATGTAAACGTCAAAATCAGTTGGATACTCAGACAGCGTTGGCTCACCAACAACAACGATATGCCTTATCGCTCTTTCAGATGCAAATGTTATTATGAGTTCTGGGTGGTCACCAGCAAAATCACCTGATCCATCGCAAAGCAGGTCGGTATACCATCCAACTTGGTTATATGCTGCCTCTTCAACAGTTCCAGGAACAAAATAAAAAGTTCCATCGTTTAGCCACGTTCCATCGTTAATAACGTATTTATAAGGAGTAGATGTTTTTGTGTCCGCCGTATGAAGTAATAAATCGTCAACAATCTCTGTGTCAAGATCACCAAAATTATTAACATGTGGAGACGCAACAATATTGCCTGACTGTACGAACGGATCAGTATATAAAATATCAACCATCAATTTTGGGTGCCTAAAATCAGCGGACGCAGCAGCCATAAATTCTGGACTTGCAGATATCATTTATATCTCCACGAAAACAATTGAGTCGCCCTTATATATTTTAGTTGAACGGCCAGTTAAAAAATCGGTTGATTTAAACGGTGCTATTCTTACTATCGGACAATTACCGCTAAAATTAGTAAACCATGTTGAACCGGTTATATACATCCGCATGTTTAACCCTTCATCAAGATTGTACTTTTCATAAACTAATGATAGTGCAGTTTGATCTATATATTCATATTGTATTGTAAATGTATATTTTCTTGAAGTAATATCTGTTTTAAGCGTACCTCCGAATGTTCTTTCTGATCTGCCGAATTCTTCAAATTCCCTAACTACCTCTTTCGCGTAGGTAGATATCAAATCTTCGTCGCTATCAACACCGAGATAGATTTCGCCTTCTTTTGCCATTTTTAAATAGCTCCGATTCTTGTTTTCTCGCGTTCCATTTCAGAAAGCAACATCCTTGCAGCGTCCTTCATCTGTGCCCTGTTTAAAAAAGTTGGACCTTCTGAATGGTAATGGTAGTGCGCTTCTTTTGTACCTCTGATAGACATCTGTTGTTTTGCCTCTGTTGCTCCATTAATACCATCCTGTATTCTATTTAGTACGTCGTCAAGTCTTTGCGATGTTTCTGCTGTTGTTACACGCTCCCCTTTTTTAAGCAGCCATGTTCCTGTTTCCGGGACTGAATTTATCCCATCGTGAGCCATTCCAGCAACAGAAAGACCGGCAATTGATGCTGCCATTGGCTGAGTTACCGCCAATGCAGCTGCCATAGCCCCGGGAGCCATTGCCCATCCAACAATAGGAACAGCGGCGGCAGAAGCATATGCATTTATTCCTGCTTGTAGTGCTGCGACCTCAGCATTAGTTACTATTGCTGGTATAGCCGCAGCCTGTGTTGATTTGTCTGTTGCAATTTTAACGGCTTTGTAAACTAACCATTGTGCTATCATCTGTCCAATAGCTGATACAACTGTGTTAGCCATTCCCATTGCCATAGTTTTAAATGCGTCGCCAAGGTTTTCAGAATCCAATATTGCAGATGCAAAGAAGTTCCCAAATTGTGAAGTCCAGCTATTAAGCGAGTCACCTACAATCGAACCCATATTATCAAAGTTATTTTCTATAGCCTCTAAATAATTATCCCAGTACCCATCATTTATAGATTCGAGTTCAGCCTTTTGAATGCGCTCTATTTCTGCCAGCTCCTCAGAACCTTCTTCGTAAAGCTCTTTTAATTTTTCGTATTTATATTCATGCAGTTTTATTTCTTTTTCAACACCATTGTATTTATTGTTTAGTTCAGCAAGATCAGCCTGTTCTTTTAGTTGCCTCAATTCGACATCACGCGCAATGTCCTCTTTTAGTTGCCGGTCGTTTTCCGCAGCAATTGCCGCATTGGAGCTTTTAATCATTTCAAAGCGCTGTTTGTTGGCTTCCGAAGTTGCCTTTAATACTTTTCCGAAATCACCCCACGAAGTGTCATTAGTTGATCCAGAAGGTGCTCCGGTAACATCTGGCGATGCTGGTTTACTTGAACCCGCAACGCTTACACCATTCAATTCTTTAACACTTTCAATAAGGCTTTCTATATTATTTTCTGCCTGCTTTAATTCATCAGGATCGTACCAAGCACCCTTTTCTTTAAGCATTGTCAGTCGCGTTTGTATATCTCTTTGCTCTCTCAAAAGAGCATTCAAGTTTTGCATTTCTTCTGTAATGGCATTTAGTTCTTTTTGTCTCTCTGTTGCCTTTGCACTTCCACCAATTATCCATGACCAATCATTTACTAATTTTGTAAGTCGTTGTGTTACTCCACGCAATGGCTTCTCAATAAACTCAAATATACTTAACCCTATTCCCTCTATTGCCGATTTCAATAAGTTAAAATCACCAATTACAGTATCTAATTTCTTTTGGGCAAGTGCGTCTGTTTCTCCATTAACACTATGCAACTGTTTTTCAAGGTTTTCATACTCATCAATTTGATCCATTATTACAAGCACTGATTTAGATGCAAGTATTCCATAGTTTTTAACTATTTCATTTACTCCCCACCCTGCAGCTTTTGCAGCTTTGAGGGTTCCAATTAAATCATTTTCAGACGTACCCAACTTTTTGGAAGCGTCTATATTTTCAAGCATTGCTTTTCGTAAATCGGTACCAGCGTCACTTGCTTTTATTCCTGCGTTTGCAAGTATTCCAAGCATTGCAGCAACCTGTTCAATGTCATATCCGAGTTGTGATGCTATTGGGGCAACATATTTTAATGACTCTCCTAATTTTGGTATGTCTGTGTTTGATCTGGTTATTGTGCCAATTAGAACATCATTAAACCTTGACAATTCATCAACACCCATACCCATTGCTGTTAATGAGTCGGTCACTATGTCAGACACCAATGCTAAATCAGTACCGGCTGCACTTGCAAGGTTCAATAATCCAGGTAGTGCCTTTATTGCATCTCCAGCAGAGTATCCTGCCATACCCATAAACCTAAGGGCTTCGGCGGAATTCTGTGCTGTCCATTCTGTTGTTTGCCCCATTAACTTTGCAGCATCCGATAGTTTTTCCGTGTCTTTTTCTGACGCTCGCATTACACCGCTAACGGTAGCCATTTCTCGTTCAAACGTGGCACCAATTCCAACTATTCCCGAAGCCAGCCGTTTTGCCCCCATGATTGACAAATATCCAGCAGCAAAACTACCAACCTTTTTTAGTAACTTATCATACGAATCATGTAGTACCTTGTTGTGCTTAGCAATATCAGAAGTGTTTTTCTTTGATGCTCTTGAGGCCTTGTCGAGCGGCCCGGTAAAAGAACCAATTCGAGCGACAAGATCGAGAGTAAGTTGACCGAGTGATGAACTCATAATTATACCGCTTTTCGCCAGTCGTCGAGTGTCGGTTCTGGCTCATCTAAATGTGGCGCGAAGTCGTAAACAGTGAACGGTTGCGAACCTTCTTTTCTATACCTGTTTGCAAACATACTAAGTATCATAGCAAAATCATGCTCATTTCTTGTTGCGATATTAAAAGATCCGCGCTTGTTCCGGTACTTGACCCAACGGATAAACTCATTATAGCTGATATTCCTCTGAGCTTCTTCTATTGTTCGTCCACCGATTCCGCACAATACAAGCTCATGCCAAATCTCTTCTATATCCGTTAGGCCTTCGCTTCCCC
>JBBACM010000057.1:0-6384 GCA_041657045.1 Minisyncoccota bacterium | reverse complement strand
TGCACACAACACAACGCTTGACAGCATTGCAACCAACGCCTGGTTTCGGGTCGTAAGTACCGCACAAACGGCGCTGCTGTGGGAAACAGACAATGGCGATACCGACGATGATGACAATGACGCAAGTACTGTTTTGGTTGCAGAAACGTATCATGTTTATCGAATTGACTGCACCAGTACATCTGCTGTAAAGTTTTATGTCGATGACGTGCTTGTCGGGACGTCAGATATGTCAACTACGTTGAGCGCATCGGAAGCAAAGGTACAACCGTACTTTAACGTAAGCAAGGCGAAGTCTTCGGCCAATACCGGAACCGGAACGATGTACATTGATTATGTCAAAATTTTTCAAAGCAGATCATAATTAACTTTGGTGCACGGAAATGCAATTAATATTAGTAACTCCACCTACTGATTATCCTGTATCGCTATTGGAATTATGTACTCACCTGAGAATTGACTATGATGGGTTTGATTCAGATGGTGATATTGAGATTGATTCCGATAGTGGCACTGAACTTGAATCGATTATATCAGCGGGCACAGACGCCATTGAAGACATTACGTCAAGAAAGCTATTTACACAGACGTGGAAATACTTTATTGATTGTTTTCCGTGTGACAGCTTTATAAAAATTCCATTTGGTAATTTACAGAGCGTTACGCATGTAAAGTATACCGATTCCTCCGGTACTGTAACAACAATGGTTGTAAATACTGATTATATCGTTGAATCAAACGGCGACCAATGCGGCAGGATAGTTCTGCCTTACGGAGTGTCTTGGCCGTCGTTTACCGCGCACCCGTCTAACCCGATTGAAATACAGTTTGTATGCGGGTGGGACGATACTGACGATATACCGCAGAAAATAAAATCTGTAATTAAGTTGGTGTGTGGTGACATTTACGCAAATCGTGAAGGACAAGTGTTAAGCGGTCAGGATTATCGTAAAAACAATACCGTAATGAACCTTTTAAACAGCTCTATACTCAGAGATACTTTTTTATAAAACGAAGGAACCAGATATGTCAGCAGGAAACACAAAAAATCCAGCGTCGGTGAGTGAAATAATATCAGGGTTTGATTACGATGAGGACATAACAATCGGAGCTGCCGATATAGACCTTGACGATCCTGAGGAAGAGATAACCGATTTTGGTGGAGTATTGAGAAGCGATTATTACTGTCGCGGAATACATAACACAACTGCAGCAGATATGACGATAAAATACCAGTTGTTTGGACAGGACAGTGGAAGCGGATATCGTACAGTGACAATACCTGCAGGTGGAACGTGTATTATGTATGTAAATGTTGCCGTGATCGGTGGCACTGGTAGTGGATCAACTGCTGGATTGATAAATATAAAGTGGAAAGCCAGAGAGCATTTTTCTGTAATGTATAGAGACAGAATTTAACTATACCGGAAAACAGCATGATTGATTTATTTTGTATCGCCTCAGGGCCAAGCCTTACCGCATCCGATTGCGAACTGGTGAGACGGTCAGGTATTAAAACTGTTGCCGTCAACGATTCTTGGAAAATGGCTCGATTTTGTGACTACTTGTATGCCGGTGATTTCAAATGGTGGAAAGTAAATTATAACAAAATTGACATCGACGCCGAAAAATGGACGTGCTCTGATAGAGCCGCAAACGCATATAAAATAAATTATCATATTGCAGCAGGGCTGTATAATTCAGGAATGAGGGCGATACAGTTCGGAATATCTAAAGGGTTTAAATCAATCGCTATCCTCGGGTATGACTGTTCATTAAAAAACGGGGTGCATTGGCACGGAGAACACAAGGAACCTACATTGAGAAATCCGAATGAATCAAAAGTAAAAAAGTGGCATGATCAGTTTAAGCGGGTTTCCGATAATGCGAAAAAACAAGGTGTAGACATTTACAATTGTAGTAGGTATACTGAATTGAAATGTTTTGACGTTACAGAGCTTGAACAGGTGTTGGCACAATGCGCGAAATAACAATAGACACCCCGCAAGGCATTGGTGATCTTATATGGGTGTATAGAAAGCTATCATTGTATTATGATAAAATAAATATAAATGTGTTGGTAGTAGGCCATAACGAAGTACAGGAACGGTCGAGAAATTTTTTAAGCACGTTAGACATGGTTGGAAAAGTAAATTTTAAAAAAGTTACTGGTAAAGAATACGGAAGGGTTGCAAGTGGGTTTTATAAAATGGAAGAAATAAAAAATGAATACTCCGTTAATGCATGGCTTGAGAAAGGTATTCACATTGACGATATAGACAAGTTCCAGGTAAATTGGAATATCAATTTAAAACTTGGATCTTTAAATATTAGCAAAGAATATGTACTTTTATATGTAAGTGGATGCAACCACAATTCAACGAATTATCAAATGTCATCTAATATGTGGGCTGACATTGTGTTGTCTGTTTGTAAAAAAATTGATACATATAATTGCATTTTGATTGGAGCGCAATACGATGAAAAAAAATTAGTCGAAATAAATAACATAATAAAAGACAAGTTGAATACAAATGTTATATCTAAAGCAAGCATACAGGATACCACCAAAATAATATCAGAAGCAAAATATTTTATCTCTTATCAAAGCGGGTTATGCGTTATTGCCGAGGAATTAAATATTCCAACGTTAATGATATACTTCCCAGAAAACAAAAATCTAATAAATTCTTGGAATAGGAAAGAAAATATAAACCGCAATTTATTTTGCAATCATTTTTTTGGTGAACCAGTAGAAACAATAATTGAATCTACAAAAAAACATATTGATAGTTTTTGCGGAGTTTGTAATGTTAATTAAAGGAATGCTCGGAATGGGGGATAATATTTATCAAAGGGCATTTGTCCGTGAGATAAAGGAACGGGTATACCTATACACATCATGGCCACAATTGTATTTTGATTTACCGAACATTAAATGTGTTGAGCCGTTAACAAACCTAAGAACGCAACATAAAAATATCAAAAGACAACCAAGAATCGCATGGGAAAAAGCTCCATGTTTACCTATAAAACAAATAATATACGGGGCTGCAACTTTAAGTGCGGGATCAATTTTAGATGCAATGCGTAATTGTTTTGGAGTTAATGCAATGGTATTCGATATCCCAAAGTTTAGGGGACCATATATCAAAAAACCTTACGCTGTTATTCGCCCAGCAACAATAAGAAGCGAATGGAAAAATACTGCTCGTAACTCTGATCCTAAATACATATCTGATGCAGCAAATCACCTTATGAGGTCCGGATATACTGTTGTGTCGGTTGCCGATTTACAAGACGGTGAAGAGTGGACGGATGAATTACCTCCATGCAATGTTGATTTTAATTGTGGAGAATTAATTTTTGAAGAGCTTATGGGGTTGATACAAGGAGCTTCAGTTGTTGTCGGTGGTGTCGGATGGATAGTTCCGGCGTCAATATCCTCCGGTATACCATTGATCACAATACTCGGTGGTCACGGTGGACATAATGCGCCTGAAAAAATAACAGGAAGCCCGATGAATCTTGAAAAAACAAGATGGATTTATCCCGATAATTTTTGTAGATGTACAAATATGCTACACCAATGCAACAAAACGATATCGAATTTTGATGACAAATTTAAAGAAACAATGAATCAGTTATGTTTGATAAATTAACAAAAAATAATTTGGTATGGTTTCCTGAAAAAGGAATAGGCTATTATCCTGTTTCCGGAAACCCGTACAATGATGAATATATCAAGCATTATCAAGAGTGCTCGTGCACAGAAATGGGCAAATCTATTACCAAATCAAGAATTGAATTAGTGAAAAAATATTACGATGGGGCACTTATTGACGTCGGCGTTGGAAGTGGACATTTTCTTCTCGAACGTGGAAACACATTCGGATACGATGTAAATATTAGTTCTGTAAACTGGATTAAATCGATAGGATTATACCGATGTTTATACTCTGATTGTTATGAATCAGCTACATTTTGGGATTCATTAGAGCATATCGAAAAGCCAGAATATGCAATAAAACACGTAGGTAAGTTTGCGTTTGTTTCTATTCCAATTTTTACCAACTGTGAACATATTATTAAAAGTAAACACTATAAAAAAACAGAACACTTTTGGTATTTTACAAAGAATGGTCTTGTGGATTGGTTCATCGAACAAGGTTTCGAGTGTTTAGAAATAAATAGTATGGAAACCGATTTAGGTAGAGAAGATATCGGAACCTTTGTTTTTGGGAGATGCAATGCTTGAAGCCGGAAAATTAAGACATCGAATAGCTATCCTTCGACCGGACCGAGAACAGGACTCCGACACCGGGGAACTGGAAACTGTATGGACGGAACTTGATATCGTTTGGGCTGGATGGGAACCGTATTCAACAAAGGATTTTATCGCGGCGGCAACCATTCAGAATCAAACATCGTGCCGGGCTATTATCCGTTACCGTGCCGATGTTACAGCAGGTATGAGGATTTCTTTTCGGTCAAAAACTTATGAGATAGTCGGGCCGCCGTTACCGGATAAAGAATCAGGGCTTGAGTATTTGACGCTTATGCTTGCAGAGGTAATAAATGAATAGCTCTCAATTCGGACTACAAGGAATAGAAGAGTTGACTGCTAAATTTGCATCGATAACAAGCGATGTTAAATACAAGGGTGGTAGATTTGCATTGAGGAAAGCAGCAAACGTTGTTGCCAAGGCAGCAAAACAAGGGGCTGAAAGGATTAATGATCCAAGGACAGGTAGAAGTATTTCTGATAATGTCGCAGTTAGGTTTAGTACTCGAACATTTAAAAGAAACGGGAATCTAATGTTTCGTGTTGGTGTAAAGCATGGGGCATTATTGAAAAATGGTGGTGACACTTCACCGAATGCACCTACTCCGCATTGGAGATTAATTGAATTCGGAACTGAAAAAATGAGTGCACAGCCGTTTATGAGACCGGCACTTGAAAACAACATAAATCAAGCAACAAATGAATTCGTAACTCAGTATAAAAAATCAATCGACCGTGCAATTAAAAAAGCATCAAAGGCAACAGCATGAACCCGCCACTGTTTCCGATAGTATCAGCAGACTCTGCGGTTCGTTCCGTTCTCGGAACCAACCCGGTGCGGGTATTTCCGTTCGGGGGAGCGGATGAAAATACCGTGCTACCGTACGCAGTCTGGCAGGTTGTCGGTGGTGAGCCTGAAAACTATTTAGGGAACCCACCAGATGCCGATTCTTTTTTAACTCAGATTGACGTATATGCAAAAACAGGACTTGCGGCACGCGCTTGTGCTCTCGCTCTTAGAAACGCACTCGAACCTCACGCGCATATAGTTTCGTGGCGCGGGGAAAGCAAAGATCAAACGACCGGAAATTTCAGGTACTCTTTCGACATTAATTTTATCACAGCCAGATAAGGAGAAAATATTATGGCTATTAAAACGCAGGGAACTCAAGTTTATTTCATCGATCCCACCGATGATTCAGTTGTCGAGGTTACCGGTGTAACCAATTTCAATCCGGGCGGTGCTCCGTTTGACGAGATTGAAACAACTTCGCTGACCGATACAGACAAAACCTATTTGCCTGGGTTGCGGTCTCCGACCGAAGCAACAATTGAGCTGAACTTCGATCCGACGAACGCAAGCCATATAAGAATATTCGAGTTGTTTACCGCCGGAACTGTTGTCGATTGGGCTGCAGGATGGTCTGACGATACAACTGCCCCGACTGCTGATTCAACCGGATTCGATTTACCGTCAACAAGAACATGGTACACACTTTCGGGATTTGTTAAAGACTGCCCGTTTGACTTTGCAGTCAATACCAAAGTTGTATCGTCGGTTACAATTCGCAAATCAGGTGTTTCTAATTTCGTTGCTGCAAGCACATAAGGAGAGCAATCAATGGAACTGAACATCAATTCTCTTCAGGCGGCTGGTGCTTTTACCGGCTGCCCCGTTGAAAAAGAAATCAAGTGGAAGCAGGGCGATGCAGAGATTACCGCCACTGCTTTTGTGCGCAGGCTTTCGTACAAGAGTGCCGTTTCCGATGTGAAGCAATTTGGCAAAGACGTGATTGCCGGAAGGATTGCGGCTTGTATTTGTGACAAAGACGGAAAACCGGTCTTTACTGTTGAGGACATTACCGGAGAATCTTCAGCAGAGCGCGGTCCACTAGACCACAATCTTACTATTGCATTGCTCGGGGCAATTGCGGAGGTAAATTCAGTATCGGGGGAAGCGAAGGCCTAACGGATATAGAAGAGATTTGGCATGAGCTTGTATTGTGCGGAATCGGTGGACGAACAATAGAAGAAGCTCAGAGGAATATCAGCTATAATGAGTTTATCCGTTGGGTCAGATACAGAAACAAACGAGGTTC
>JBBACM010000056.1:0-6398 GCA_041657045.1 Minisyncoccota bacterium | reverse complement strand
CATCGTCATTCAAATCACTGGCTTGTAACATGTTATATTCTAAACTATTCCAAGCCGTAACTCCATCACCCATTTTCTTTTTCTTTGTATCAGTTTCATAACCAACTTCACCAACTAATAAAGTAGGATTGGCAGAAGTCCAGTTAGCAGCAGTATCATTTCTTACTTGAATTTTAGCTATCATTGTTTACTCGCAAATTTTATAATGTTAAAATAACAATTTAACTATCTTTAACTCAAAACCTTCCATATATTCTTTTGCCATTCTATACTTATATCTTTCCAATCATTTTTATCTTCTAGCGCTTTTTTTCGGTTATAATTAGATAATTCTTCAAACTCTTTATCATCATTTATCGTGTTCACTAAATATTTTATAAATGTTCTTTTATACTCTGCACTTTTTGGATCCCCTACTATTTTATAATTCCCATAATCATTTACCGTAGTATGCAAAGCTCCCATATCAGAAGTTATTACAACCATTCCAGCCATTTGACTTTCAAAACAAGTCAATGAAAAAGTTTCGTAGAAGCTGCAACTATAAAGTAAAAAAGATGCATCTAACATTTCTTCAGCTAATTCTTTCTTAGTCAGTCTTCCCTTAAATGTTATGTTACTGTAAGGTCTAAACTTTTCTAAAATACTTTCTTGTTCTTTTTCTACGCTTTTTTTCCATCCTTCATCGGTTCTCCAAGTCTTTAATCCATTCCAACCATACAGTATATCTAATTTTATTTGCGGAATCTTTTCTGTTATTTCACCCCACATATCTCCTAGTATATCTAAGCCTCTATTAGGATTACTACTATATAATACTTTATATTTATTTTTCTCCCGCTTTTTTTGAAATAGTTTTTTATCAATGCCTAATGGAATAATTTTTAATTTTCCTTTTGGTATTCCTTGACCAACTAATGAAACCAGATAATCAGCATGCCATTGTGAAGAAACTACAACCTCGTCAACTTTATTAAAATCATAATTTTTTTCCACCGGACTAGCATCTTGTAACCAAAGAATTTTCTTAGCGTTCGGAACACTGTTAAAACTATCAAACCATCTCGAAGTTATAATTACATCGGGATTTAAACCAATGTAGTTTTGATACTCACCAAACGGAATATAATTAACACCGTCATAAACATGAAACTTTTCAGTAGTACAAAATAAAAAAACATTATGCCCTAAATTTTGCAAGCCCTTAGCTAATTCAATGTAAGTAGTTTCAACACCATGCACTCCTTGAGTTTCTAATATTCCACCCCAAATAGGTTCGGGAGTATTTCCCAAAGTCAAAAATATATTCATATTAGTTCTAGTCTTGCACCACCAAATATTAGATAAAATTCTTTGATCATAATCTTTTAATGACCTAGATAATTCTTCGCATATTTTTTCTGCTTTATCATATTCTCCATTCCTATAATAGCTCAACACCAATTGATCTTTTCCATTAAGAGTATATTCCAATGGATTTAAAAATAACTTAACATCGGGAATAGGCCTTGAAACCGACAACTCGTAAAGTTTTATTGCTTCTTCATATTTATACTGAGAAAAATAAACTCCGGCTTTCAAATTAATATGCTCACACCTTCTTGCGTCAATCTCTTCAGCTAAATCGCAATATTCAAACATTTTTTCAAACTCACCCAATCCCCTATACAATTGAGCAATATCATAAGCCGCCTGCCACTTCTCATCAATAAATGTATTTCCTTCTACTTCTAAGTATTTCTTATAAGTATCTATAGCTGTTAAACTCTCACCTAAATCTTTTTGTGTTCTTGCTAAATAGAATAATGCTCTTGCGTTTTTTGGCTCTTTTTTTAGATAAGTAAAAAGTAACTGTTTCCACATTTGAAATTTAGCGGCATCAGTATTAGCAGCACTTTTTCCAGAATGATCATGTCTGACTTTAACCCTTCCATCATAAACTATATTATTACTACCCACTATAACTTCATGCACTCCAGGCCCTTCAAATTTCCAACTGCCATCGTTTCTCCACATTCTAATCCTTTCATATTCCATAGCCGTTGTACCATAATCTTGCCCACCCTCTGTTATCTTACAACTTAATGCTTCTAAATTTTTTCCTTCCGCCCATTCTTTTAATACCTCAGCACCTTGATACAATACCTCATCAGCATCCATAAATAATATATATTCCCCGGTTGCTTTTTTTAACGCCTCATTTTTTGTACCAACATAATTAACAAAAGGAATTTCTATAACCGTTTGATACTTAGAAATTATATTTTTTGTTTTATCCTTACTTCCAGTATCAACAATAACAAATTCATCAACGATATCTTTTACCGAATTAATCATTCTTTCCAAAATAGCTTCTTCATTTTTTACTATACTAACTAAAGAAATTAATGGACTATTCATTAGCTGTTCTCCTTTTAAGTATGGTCAATCCATTACCTTCTATGCATATTTTATCAACTTCCCACTCACTATGTCTTTCTAAGAAATCGCTAATAGCATAGTTTAAGCCGACTCCAACTCCAATCTCATTCTTATCACCAAAAATAGTTGTATCATGTATTAAAATAAATTTTTTAACAAAGTCAGAATGCTTAAATAATTCAGAATATAATTGAATATAGTTATGCAAACTGTCAATAAATAATAAATCAGTTTCTTCTATATTAGCTTCTAAAGAAGAACATAACATAAAAGAAAAATTAATATTCTTTTTTAATATAGCGACTAACTGAGGATCTATTTTATTGACAATATCATAACTAATTAGTTTATCTGGAAAAGTAGAAGCAAATACAGTAGCAGAATCTCCTAAAGCTGTTCCAAATTCCGTAATATGTTTACATTGTTTAGCATAAAAAATAATATCTTCTACTTGCAAACTTATGTCACTATTTTTAGTAACCCCACCAAGTCTTCTATTTAACTCTGTAGTAATTACAACATTTCTTATATTAGTTAAAGTCTCACCCCTATTCACTAACTCTAAAGCGGGATCGGAGCCAATTAAACATCCGCAATAAACGCAAGTATCGAAATAAAATTGACCCCACTTTTTTCTTAAATAATCATTAGTCATATCTATTACAGAGAGGTACTGATAAGTAAGTGGTTTATATTGATGCCAAACATAAGTCGGTGCAATTCCAATTCTATAGCCTAATGATCTAATAGTAACACAATAACTAGTATCAATAGCAGTACAATTGTGTGGTAGTTCCAAATCAGCACTCACGTTTCCTACATATCTACTATCTACCATTTGAAAGTAACCCGGAACCCATCCAACTTCTTTTTCTATTAGCTCTTCTTTTTTTGCAACGTAATCCGGATAGTATGTTGAATACACTCCAACTAAAGCCCACTTATTTCTAATCAATGCAGAAAGAGCATTCTTAATAATATCCGAATCTAAAAATCTTATATCGTGATCAAGAAATACCCAATACCGTTTTCCAGTAGCGATAAATTTCTTTCTAAGTTCTTCAAAGTTTTGATTGATGGGTTTATTTTCTAAATGCAAAATAAACTCTACATTGGGTAAATACTTTTTTACAGATTCTAAAAGAGATGGGTAATACTCATCCGAATTCGTAAACGTACCAATTACTACATCATTCTCCAACGAAAACATTTGTCCTCCAAAATATAATTCAATTTATTATTTTTTGAGCTACCCTACCTAAAGGCAGGGATTCTTGTTTCAATGAGGTATGACTTTTCAAACTGGCTAACGTCAATTCAACAGCGGTCTGCCTCTCCACAAGCGTAGATTCGGGAAGCCCCTTCCCTATTTTACAAAGATTTATTGCCGCATTTTTATCTCGATGTAAATGTTCACCACAGTTAGGACAATCCCATTCTCTTTCATGTAACATCAAATCTTTCTTTACAAAGCCACAAAATGAGCAAGTCTTTGATGAAGCAAACCATTTATTCGCTTTCACTAATTTCTTCCCTACCCATTGAGTTTTGTATTCAAGTTGATTGATGAAATTTGAGTATCCTAAATCCATAACTGATTTACCAAGATTCAATGCTTGACTCATTCCTTTGAGAGAAAGATTCTCGACAACAATCATATCATTTTCTTCTACAAGTTTAGTTGAAAATTTTTGAGTGAAATCTTTTCTTCTATTAGAAATCTTTTCATGAACTCTTGCAACTTTCAAGCACTGTCTACGAAAATTATTTGAGCCCTTCTTTTTTCTGGAAAGAATCTTTTGCTGTTTTGCAAGTTGCTTTTCAGTAACTCTAAATTGTCTTTTGAAATCAGGAGAGTTACCAAGTTCATCAACATAGAAACAATCCATTGACATATCCAAACCTTTGATTTTCGGATTTGGTATTTCAGATTGTTTAACATCAGTTTCAACTTCATACAAAACAGATACAAAATATTTACCACTTGAACTCCTACTTACTGTCGCATTAATTATCCTCCCTTCGTATTTTCTATTTCCGTCTCTAAAATTTATCCAACCAAGTTTTGGTAATTTTACTTTGCTATTTTCAAAATCAATTTTAATGAACCCTCCATTTTGTGGAGAACGATAAGAACACCCCATTTTCTTTTTCTTAAACTTTGGGAATCCCGTTACACTTTTTCTTTTTCCTTTTAATGATTTAAAAAAATTTGAATAAGCATTTGAAAGATTAATACGAGATTGTTGAAGAGCAGTTGAATCAACTTCATTTAACCATTCAAATTCTTTTTTATAATCTTTTTCAGATTTATATTCGTATTCATAAAGTTTTCGTTTATCTTCTTTTAATTCGTCATATACTTTTTTTCTTTCAGCAAGCATTTGATTAAAAAGGAAATGGCAAGAACCGAGAGTCCTGTTAATTTGTTCTTGCTGTTTCAAGTTGGGGTATATCCTAACTTTCATTGCTTTATGAATTTTAATCATTGTTTAATATATTTTTAGTAGTTTATCAAGAGTTAATTGCAACTATTTTTAATATAACCAAATTCATCCTTACCTAAAGGGTTCTTTTGGAAATCGGATAAAAAGAGCGCAAAGTTAAAAAGAAATTTCTATATCACTTTCAATTATAGGATCTAAAGAGAGCAATATAGCGCTACTAACCGATAACTTTTGTAACTCGCTTAATTTTATTTTTCTAACATTTGTTATAGTTTCAATTTGTTCGTTTAGTTTTTTTGAAGCAGCATTATATAATGGAACATTTTCATGAGATATATTAAATGTACCGGTTTGTTTATCATTAACAACTTCAGGAATTCCAAATTCTATTAATAATCCGTTTTTCCTTTCTATATAACTATCTGCAATAGGAGCAGTTAATTTTATAAATCGAGTAACTAAATAAGAAAAATCAAAAAACTCTTCGGGAGTAAATTTATTTTCCTTAATTAAAGTATTTCTAAGAGCACTATCTTCTGTTTGTTCTGTTAATAACTTTAACCCCTTTTGAATATTACTTATTACTAGATAAGATAAATCCATTTTCTTATTCTCCTTAGCTTTTTTAATTATATTTTAGAATACCTTTTATACAAAAGTTTAATATGCAAATATACAAATATTTTATTCATTATGCATGTGATGCATAATGAATCCACCCGGAACCGGAATACATAACTAAATCCCCCGAACCAGATTCAAAATAATAATCACCCTGATATATATGCGATGTTGGATTGCCAGTTCGGACTCCAAAACACTTAGGCACTTGATAACCATCGACAGTTATATAGGCACCCAAACTTGTGCTATAGGTACTTAATTGTATTCCCGTCCAAGCAGTCCCGTTATAGTTAGTCAGTGTCAAAGCAGTTGAAAACAGATAAGACCTTGCATAAATACTTGTGCTTGTATTATTCTCAATTCTTAAATAATTACTATTAATAAAAGAAAATACACCTATTGTGCCACTAGTAAAATGATTTGTAGTACTAAAAATACTAGAAGTTATAGTACCGGTAATAGTTAGCCCATATAATTCTGCCTTCATTAATCCGTCAGTACCACCATAGCCTATATTCATTAAAAATCTGGAATTAACATTATCCCAAATAGAAAAACCATATCTCGCAGCACCCCCATCATTATAACTTCCAGAATTTATAATCAATTTAGTGTCCCAAGCATAACTTCCAGTATTAAACTTTTGTGTAACTATAGTAAGACCGGAAGTATAATTATTTCCCGCAGCAGGAATAACAGCAGAAATAGTAGTTATCATTTTATACGAACTACCAACAGTAACTGTTTTACTTAAAGCAGTTTGAGTAATTGTCCAGTCAGCTATCGTACCATTTATACTATAGAATGCACCATCAATTCCAATTCGAGTATTATCTACTCCAGATATTTGTGCAACTATTTCAGTATTATCAATTTGTATTCCAGATAACTTACTATCTTTTGTTC
>JBBACM010000055.1:0-6399 GCA_041657045.1 Minisyncoccota bacterium | reverse complement strand
CGCCCGCAATTGCACGCCACGGGCGTACAGGCTCACCATGAGTGGTGCAACCGCGCCGATGCCAAGCATGACCGCCACGGTATGCCGGGCACTGGGCGACAGGCCTCTGAACTGTTCGATGAGACCCGTGACGCTATTGGTGGCCGAATTGATGCTTGGGATGAACTCGCCGCCGACCTCCTGGCCTGCAAGCGAGAACTGGTCCACCATATTGCTGATAGAGCCATTGAGCGTCTTGCTCTGCGCGGCCATTCCGCCACCGTAGAGCTTGTTCAGCCCACGGAGCAGGGCAGCGATACCCTTGTCTGCGCTAATGCCCTGCCTGCCGATGTCGCCCACCTGTGCGGCGGTAAGGCCCAGCTCCTCTTGCAGTATCTGGTAGACGGGTAGGCCAGACTCGGTAAGCTGCATGAGTTCTTCGGCTTGGATCTTGCGCTTGGCGTGCATCTGGCCAAGTGCCCGGATGATACGCGACAGACCCTCTGGCCCGGCGCCCAGGGCACTAGCCGCGTCGCCCAGGGTACGCAGCATGGGCACTACCGACTTCGCTTGAAACCCAAAGGCGAGAAGCTGTGTCGAGAGGGTCCTCAACCCGGTGAACTCGAAGGGCGTCTTGGCAGCGAAGTCGGCGAGCTCGCTCAAGTGTTGCTTGGCTGCTTGTGGGCTCTTGAGAAGCGTGGTAAAGGCAATCTGCGCCTGTTCGGCGGCGCCCGCAAGGCGGATCATGCCACCAGCGGCGCCCATCGCAGCCATACTCATGCCGCCGGCGACATTCGAAATGAGTGCCGCGCGGTCCGCCATTCTCTGTATCTTCTGCTCCGCTGCAGTCGCGGCTGAACCCATCGTGCCGAAGGCCCGCACTACGTTCTCGGTACCATCGGCACGCACAATCGTCCGCAAGACATCGGTGTTCGTTGCCATTGCGGGCTCCGTTCGTGGTGGGCTCTTGGGAGCGGCCTATTGGGTCTTGGGTGGTGTCCAGTTCTTGCCGCAGAGGAGGCACTCGCGCTTACGCATCTCGCGCGTGGCGCACGTGTCGCATACCCAGGCGTTCTCTAGGCTGCTGGCTACTCTGTCGGCTGCTCGGGCGAGGCTGATGTCTGCTGTGGTTGTGCCTGCGGGCAATTCTCCGGGCAACTTGTGCAGGCACCGCAGGCAGAAGCGATACGTGTCAAACAGGTCTGTGTTCTCGGGGGCGCGAAAAAAGCGTCCATCTCCGCGCTGGCAACGTCGGTGATCTTGTCGAGCTCTAGAACCGCAATGAAGAGCCGGTCCAAGACGCTAGCTGGCTGCTTCTCCAGCCACCCCCAGTGCGCGGCGCGGTTGAAGATGAGACTGGCGCCCGATGCCTCGCCATCACGCACGCACTCGATGATTGTGGCCACCTGTCTGCGGAGTGCTTTCTGCTCATCGCGCTCACCCAAGGTCACGTCTGACTCAATGCGCATCCGGTCGATGATCGTGGTGCCCCAGACGCACACCTGCGGTATCGGCCCGAGGGTCCCGTCTTCGCTGCGATTGCGCCATTCGGGTACGGGGACCCATTTGTTGCCGATGGTATTGCCCAGGCCCGCAAGGCTCCCCGCGTCGAATACCACTCGCTGCACAGCCTCGGCGACCTTCTCTACTCCGTCTGTCTCTGGCATGTTTGCTCTCCCCGGTCATTGGGATGGTGTGATGCGGCCTACGGCAGTGTCGGCGCCTGCTTGGCTTGGATGGTGATCTCCTCTGTGGCAGCGCCCATTGGCAATGTCACGCTGGCACGCGTTGGGAAGCCTACGCCCACGAAGATGCGGTTCGCGCTCGCTGTGCCGGTGGTGTCGTACACGGTCACCGTGACGGAGGGCAATGCGCGCGCGCCCGAGGTCATGATGCCGAGAAAGGCCAGCGTGTCGATGTTCTTGGTGGCGGTCACCTCCCAGTCCAGACACCCTCGTGCGCGCGCACGCCAAGTGTCCGCCAGGTCGGTAACATCCACGGTCTCGCCGCTGATGCTGATTGCGACGTTCGTGAGGCTTGCACCGGCGTAGGAGCCGATGCGCATACTTGCGTTGTAGCCACTCTTATTGCTCACCGGTGCGCCTCCTTAGGGTGTGCTCGGATAGGTCATGCCCTGGATGGTGATCTCCTCTGTTGCGGCGCCCATCGGGAGCGTTGCACTTGCCCGCGTTGGGAAGCCGATGCCGGAGAAGATCGTGCTGCCGGTCATGTTCTTGACCGTCACGCCGAGACTCGGCATGGCGGTGGAGCCCGTCGCTACCAGTGTCAAGAAGTCAACCGTGTCCACGTTCTTCGTGCCCGTGACCTCCCAGTCGAGAGGCCCTCGCGCGCGATTGCGCCAGGCGTCTGCGAGGTCTGTCACGTCTACCGTCTCGCCACTGATGCTGACAGACACATTGGTCAGACTCGCGCCGGTGTAGCCGCCTACCGTGAGGCTTGCGTTGTAGCCGCTCTTGTTCGCCATATCGGCCCTCCTGGGCGTCCATTGCTACCCCGGCGAGGGTGCATTGCGTGTCTCGTCTCGGCTGTATCTGCTCGGGCTACCATAGCCCGTAAAGAGCACGGCCCCGAGTGGTTAGCTCGGGGCCGCTGCCGGGGAGGCCGACGCGCTTTACGCGCGCCGGAAACCTCAATTGACTACCGAGTGATCGCGCGCCACATCGCCCGCCTGTAGATGTCGAAGCGCGGCTTGGCAGTGATCGCTATGGCCCGCGTTCGCCACGGTGCCCTGCGCTCGGTGGTCTTTGCTTTCGTGGGCTTCGGGTCAATGGCTTCGGGTGAGCTCGGGCCATAGCCTAGATTGTGCCTGGCTAATGCGTAGGCGGCGCTATTGTCAACGGCGCCCTCGTAGGCTGATAGCGTGGTGGCTTTCTCGCTGCGTCGCAAGTTGCCGGTGCGGCGCCACTTCTTGCCCCCGCGTCCGACTGACTCGCCCTCAGCCCAGTCCACGGTCGGTATGCCGCCCACGAACTGAACGTTGCGCTTGCGCTTCTTGCCCAGCGCATCTGTCACGCTGACATAACCCTTGCCCTTGCTGTCCTTCTTGTACATGTAGGTGTCTTCTGGCTTGCTGTACACGTCGGTATTGAGGATGCTCTTGGATGCCGCGTGCAGCGTGTCTGTAGCCTCTTGCGTAGCCGCCCGCATATCGGCCTCAATGGACTGGGCGCGCTGCTGCATGATGCGTGCCCAGTCGCCGAAGGACGCGAAGTTCGCCATGATGACACCTAGTCGCTGGGCAGTTCGTCGTAGTCCTGATAGTCGTAGTCGCCAAGGCCATAGTCGGCCTTGGTCTCGTCGATGCCTGTGGCGCCCCAGGCGAAACCCGTGCCCTTCACGTCCATGTCCTCTGTCCGATACGGCAAGAGCAGCGTCGCCCATTGGGAGCGGTAGTCGTCGCGGATGTCCTTCAGGATGCCGAGGTCGATGTACTCCTCGGGCGGTGCCTCCTCGGGCCTGCTGGAGAGGATGATAAGCCGCTGCGTCAGCATGAACGAACATGCGAGCAGCGTCTCCGCCTCCGCAAGGACCTCGCTCATCGTGGCTTCTGTGCTGGCATAGTTGCCTGCACCCACAGCCTGATATGTCATGGTGCGGGCGCGGTTGAGCGCCTGCCGCAGGCGAACAGCGAGGACACCGTCATCGTCGCGGTTGGCCCAGTCGAACTCCTGTGCTGAGAGGGCCAGTTCACGGGTCACGTCGTCAGCCGTCGCCTTCGGAGTTGGGAGCGCCATCAGCCGAGTATCTCCTTGTACAATGCTGCCAGCGCCTCGGCCGTCCGCTCAATGCGGTAGGCCTCACGCACGTGCGCAGCCCGCGCGCGGCGAGCGGCGTCATCGCAGCCACCTGCAATGGCGTCGCCGATTGCCAGTGAGAACTTGTCTGGCAGCCAGAACTCATTGCACTGGTAGTCTGCTTCAGGGCAGGGCGCGACGGTGGCACAGCCGCAAGCCTGAGCCTCCAGGAGCACGCGGCTTTCGCCTGTCACCGTGGACACCAGCACGTCCGCCGCCCGCAATACGCTGGGCAGGTCGTTCTCGATGCCATTGACTGAGCCGATGCACCGGTGAACGCCCGACACTTGCAGCCAACGGTCGATAGTCTCGCGCTGCCTGCTGCCAATGGGAGGCATAGCGTACAGGTGCACGCGGGCCTTGGGATTGCGGCGCCAATAGGCGTAGGCTGCATAGATGCTTGGGATTGCGTCCTTGAAGAGCCTGAACTGGTCGGCAATCACAATGACGGGATCGCCTACGAGGTCTTGGCGAGTGCCGTCTACGCTCAGGCGGTTGGCGTCGAAGTCGATGCCGCGTGGGATATAGCGAATGCGGTGCTGCTTGCGCGTGTCGTCGATGGGTGTCCAGAAGCCGCGTTGCTCGCGCTCCCAGAAGGACACGAACCACGAGGGCTCTTTGCGGTTGAAGTATGACAGGAGCGTGGTGAATGGCCGGTCATTGCCGGGCTCGGTCCCGTACAGCTCAATCTGCATTGAGTACAGCGGGTGCCCGTGCAAGGCGAAGACAATCGGCGTCCCGTCCGAGAAGTAGGGCTCGGGTATCATCAGGTGCAGCATGTACAGGTCTGCGGTGTCTGCGAAAGTCGGTCTGTCGCAGGAGAAGATGCCATCGGTCTTGGCTGTGGGCTCCGCTGCGTCGATAAAGCCAGCGTCAATACCGAGTGCCCTGGTGCCGACGATGAGGTCCTTCGTGGTGTGGTACATGCCGGACTTGTGTGGTGCCCAGATGGACCAGTGGGCTACTCGCATGAGACCACCTCGCCCATCTTGCAGACCTCGGGTATTCCGGAGCCGAGGAGGTGAACCTTGCCGTCCCATCTGGTGCTCAGAAAGCCAGTCCCGGAGAACACGACGTTGTCTGCCTCGTCGAGTAGCTCCACGCCGCGCTCTCTGTACAGGTTGGTGCTCACTGGGCACCACCACCCACATAGCACTCCGGCCGGCGCTTGCGGTTCTCGGCGTCCACTGCAGCGAGCACAGGCATGGTTACCCCGTGATCGCGGCTCGCATGAAACAGGAGCGCCGCGAGGTCCTTCGGCAAGCACGCGCCACCGAAGCCGCCCTCCGGCGACTGCTTGACGTTGCTCGGCAGGACGCTGTCCATCTCGCAGATGGGTGGCACCATGACGTTGTAGTCTATGCTCAGAAGCTTGGCATACTCGGCGAGCTCATTCGCGACGCCAACGGTGGCGGCGAGCAGTGCGTTCGTCGCGTACTTGGCGAACTCGGCTGCCTGCGGGAACGTGTGCATTGTCATCTTCGCGTCCGGCAGCAACGCAACGATTGGCTCGTGCGCCGGAACAGGTAGACCGAGGTAACCGATCACCACATACGGCGCATTGGCCGCCATCTCCCGTGCCCTTGCTGCCTGCAAGAACTCTGGCCACGAGAACCACGTCATCGTTGGGAACTCCGCCTGCATCTGGTCGCACGTGCCAGGTACTACAGTGGACCGGATACCCACCAGGCCCCTATGGCCTTGCTGCTCCAGCCAGTCCGCGCACCGGTACAGGATGCTGCGGCTGTTGTACCCCAGGGCACCCATCGGCGTCGGGACACACAGGAGCACGATGCTGCAACCGGCCGGGCTGCCCTCGATGCCATTGGGCGGGTCGTGGTAGGTCACCTCGTATCCGCGCTGCTCCAGGGCATAGCCGGTAGCGTCACCGATGACGCCCTTGCCGATCACCAACACCTTGCCTCTCGGCTCGGCTGCGTCAGACCCTCTCGTCGTCATCTTGTAGCCTCCCCAGGCTGTTCATCGTCCATCTGCATCGCTATCGGCCCTGCTGGACCAGGTAGCACCATCGACCTGTGCGGCGGCATGGCGAATGGCCTGTCGGGCGGCGCCGGAACGTGCTTGGGCGACGGCAACACGATCGTGTCTTGTGGGTCGCTGCGTGGCCTCGCGGGTCCTCTCCCGATGCGCCCGACCGCCATGCCAGCAAAGTACCCAAGCAAGGGCCCAAATATGAGCCAGACAACAGTAGCGGCCTCTAGGCTGGACATCTTCCTGCCTCCCCGGGCTCTTGATTGTCTACTGCTTCTGCTGCTCGTCCTTGCCCATCCACAGGTCCCGCGCGCCCTCCGGTATCAGCTCGTCGAAACCCGTGGGCGTGCTGCATTCGGACCGCCTATAGCCCTTGTCGCGCTCCCACTCATGGCGTACTCCATCGGCGAAGCAGGCGGCGTACCTATCAGAGACAATGAGCACCGCGCGTCCCTCAAATGCCAATCCGATGCTCATTGCAGGCACACCGCACAACACCCGGCGCCCATTCAGCACGGCCGTTGACTCGCGCAACCAGCGCAGGTATCCGTCAACGTTGGGATCGTTCATCACGCCGCCCCCTTGCGCGCTACGATCTCGAAGTTCGTCCCGT
>JBBACM010000054.1:0-6408 GCA_041657045.1 Minisyncoccota bacterium | reverse complement strand
ACCTGGTATACGGGACGAGAGACGGCAAGTCATTCGCGTCTAGGGGGACTGTTGCTCGCGGCTATCTGTTGGCATTGGCCAAGGCCCTCGGCGTCGAGCTCCACCCGGCGGGGACGGCGGAGCGGTTGCAGGAGCTGGAGGAGCCACGGCCCGACGATGACTGCCTGGTGCGGGCGCTGATGAACATGGCCAACGACGAGACGGCCATTGCGCGCAATGCGCAGAGAGCGTGCAACCAGGCGGCAGAGGATAGCCACCAGGCCAACGCCAACAACCTCCGCGAAGCGGCGCGGTATATCTGCAGACTGGAGGCCCGCGTGCAGGCACTTGAGGCCCGCCCGGCAACCGGGGCCATAGACTACGAGAAGGTCCGCGAGACGGTACCGGAGCTTGAGCCATACTCTGACTACGACATCGGGGGCATACCTACCATCCTCCACTATGTCTGCGAGGTGCACCCTGAGGGGCTACAGAACTGTGGGTGGGTGGGACTGTGTACTGTGCACGGATACATCGAGTGGGCTCACGAGAGGGCGTGTCTCACGACGAAAGGGATCCGTGCACTCACCGCCATCGATGCCTGCAGGGCGGAGCCCGCTGCAACGCAGCCAACGCCCGAACCCGGCCCGCAACCCGCAGAGCGAGAGCCGGACCCGCTCACAGGCGATGAGCGCGACCTGATGGCAACACTGCTGTGGGTTGATGTGACGATGCCACAAGACCTGCCGATTGCACTGTCGGAGGAGGCGCACGATCACAGCCTCATTGCGTGGCAGCAGGCCGTTGAGCCAAACAAGGCGGGTTACGTCCTGACCAATGCTGGCCGGATGTGCCTTGAGAAGCTGCAGGCAGCGCCGCCTGCGCTTGCGCCTGCGCCCGAACCCGAGTGGTCGGAACCGGTGAGCGAGATGGACTGGGAGCGGTGCCGGGACCTTTGCGCGAAACTCGGGTGGTTCATGTACACGCGACACTATTCCGATGGGTGGGCGTCATCCGGGGCGTCCTTCGACAACGACGCGAGGGTGCTGCCTGGAATGGCCGAGACCGACGATGGAGCCGCGCGACTGGGCCTGGAGCACGTGGCCAGGGCCTGCGACCGCTTCGATACCGCTACCAACCGCATCAACCTGGACGGCCTGGAGGCGAAGATCAGTGAGTGAGGCCAGAGACCTGCACATACAAGTCACGGACGCACAAGCCGAAGTGCTCCTGCTGGTGCTCGCCGCCGAGGAGCACAACCCGGAAGAGGGACTTTGGGCGTCCACTCTCACAGACGAGCAGATTGCAGTTGCGAAGGAGCTGAAGCAGCGCACATTGCTCTGGGCTGACTGGTTGCCGGGGAGCACGATCCTGCTCTACGGCCTGACGACCAACGGGCGGGCAGTGGCGAAGACGGTGCGGGCGCTACGGGAGAGGACGGACGAGCAGCCATGAATGAGACCCATCGCACGACGCGTATGGACGGGACCCACTGCCGTGTCGGGTTGACCCTGTGCGACTGGGTAGCCGTCAGCTACAACGCAGATGAGCCGCGATGCACCAAGTACGGAGGGCACCTCAAAGCCGACACGCGCGGTGCCCTCTGCTGCGAGGCGTGCCGCGGGGTCGAACAGCGGGACGGGAGGACTGACTGATGACCGGTGACGCATATCGTATATTGCAGACCCTATCTGGAGAGCCCAACTACCTGCCATTCGGCCGCATCGCCGGGGCGACTTGTATGAGCAGCCAGCACATCTCTGTCACGCTGGCCGAACTCTCGCGCGGAGACCTCGCACAGGGGGATGATGCGGGGTGGTGGGCCACCGCCTCCGGGAGAGAGGCCCTGGCGGATGAGCGCGCTGCGCGAGAGAAAGGTCACTACTGGCGGCTAGCGTGGGAGACCGGCGAGATGTGGTTCGCGTCGCGCGCGGAGTCACTCGCGTCCGCAACAGCACTGCCGGAGGGGCTATCGTGCTCAGTCACGCAGATGACGATCACGAGGGCAGAGTATGCCAGCCGACGACGCAACGCTGGGCAGTCAGTGTAGCAGGTAAGGGGCGCCGCGCCCGGCCAAGGTCCGCGGCGCCCCCACAACACTACCCCTGAGAGGAGCAGCACCCGTGACTATAGCACATCTGGCGCTCTGCGCGCTAACCGCTACACTCCCGATGGCGCCCACCCCCGACCTCCCTACCGACCCCGCACAGAGGGCTGCAACCAAGGCCCTGCGAGGAGACTTCGGCACGCTCAAGCCCTGGCAGGAGAATGGCTATATCCTCTTGCTGGCCAGCGGCGCGAGGGCAGACCGGACGTTCGTGCTGACCCAGTACAACGGCGACGAGCCGGATGGCATCTGGGACAGGCATGACGGGCGTTGCACCCTCCGCACCGCTGCCAGCAACAAGGTCCCCCAATACGCCTACATCTGGACCGAGCCCAGCAACCTCCGGCAAGTGCTCGACACCGGCTCTACGCGCAACGATGCCAAGGCGCAGCGCAAGGCCGGACAACGGGCTATCTGGGTTGATGTGTGGTACCGGCACGCCTCGCACGCCAAGGCGGCGGGTATCGACGGGTGGGTACCGGTGAGAGGGGCGGTGGTGAGCAAGTGACAGGCGACTGCCGCGGTTGCATCCTGTTGCGCGGTGGCGAGTTCGTTAGCTGGTGGTGCGCCCTCGGGCATGATCTCATGAGCATCGACGACATACCGGAGCCGTTTGAGCAGAGGCACAGGGAGGCTAATCCATGACGCGCCTGCTGATAGAGATTGAGCCGGACCCTGACGGTGTCCACTGCGGCGACTTGTGCCGATGCAATGATGACGGCATGTGGTGCGGCGCGTTCGACGATGAGCTGTTAGGACCACTCTCGGCCCTCAAGCGGCTCCCGGAGTGTCTCGCAGCAGAGCAAGCCGCAAAGCGACTGGAGGCCTACCGAGCGGGCGTTGTGGAGCTGCGGGCGGCTGCGCTGGCCCAAGAGCAGATGCGCGAGTTTGGGCCAGAGGTTACCCACCACCGAGGGGAATGGCATGTCCAACACGGCCCTCCGTGCGATGCCCTGAAGGCTGCGCTGGAGCAACTTGACGAGGAGGCTACCTGATGCCCTACGACCGCCCAGACGACAACAACGCCTGCGAAAGCTGCGAGGCCGTGCGCGGCTCCGCACCAGCCTGCGACGGCTGCAAGTGCCCGGACCCTGAGTGGATGGAGCACGGCATGATAGCGCACGACATCGCGCCAGAACGCGGGAAGCCGGCGCATGACCTAGTGTGTGCCGCCGAGACCCTGGAGCGGGCAGAGGCAGCCTTGCGAGCGTTGGCCGCCGAGGTCGAAGAACTGCGCAAGGACCGCACGGACTGGCTGGAGTGGGCAGTCAAGAACAGCCCGGTCAATACACCGGTGCCCAATGTGGAGATGTATCGCGACGCCGACGAGGGCCACCCGTTCTGGCTCGTGCGGTGCGCGGGGCAGATCGGCGACAGTTGCGATAGCCTGCGGGATGCCATCGATGACCTGCGGGCGCAGTTCGGGGAGAGTGGTACCGATGGCTGAGCACGAGCGACTAGCACGGTGGTTGGACAAGGTCGCAGACCTGGCAGAGCTGGAGCGGGATGCTGGAGCGCCAATACTCCCTGGCATGGTCACGAATGCGAGGTGGGCCGCCAGCGCTCTGCGTGCATTGGACGCCGAGGTCGAGGAGTTGCGCGCGGACCGCGAGTGCATAGATGCCCTGGAGCACTTCATCGGGTGTTGCAATAGCGTCTCATTCACGCGCACTGCAGAAGGCGACGTGCTCCCGCAGATAGGCGAGTACCCGATGCACCCTGGTCCGCTGCGCGCAACGTTGGAGTGTATGCGGCAGGCGTCGGTCCTGTTGACGGAGGAGGGTGATACTCATGACTGACTACACACTGGCGGACAAGCTGATTGCCGTGCGACAGGTCTCTGACTCGTGCCACATCCCGACCAAGCAACGAGTGCTCGCAGGCATCAAGACCGAGCGCGGTCACTGCCAGCACGATGACGCTGCCACGCTGGATGTGGCTGCCGAACTGCGCGGCGAACTCGCCGACATCGTAGGTTATGCCGGCCTCGCTGCCCTGCGTGGTGAGTGGTCGTGGAGACTGTGGCTGGTGGCGGTGCTCGCCGGGCTGCAGTGGAGGCTGCTTGGGAGGAGCGATGACGATGGCACGCATACCACCTGAGGCCCGGGCGCGCAACGAGCGCCTGGACAAGCTGGTGTACCAGGAGCTGCGCGCGTACTGCACGCGTGATGCTGCCTCTGCCTATGCGTTGGCTTGGTGGGTCCCGCGCAATACAATGTGGCCTGCCGGCGAGCCGGTGTGGAGCAAGGACGTGAAAGCCAGCATCGCCAGGTTGCGCCGCCGCAAGGGAATTGCCATCGAGGTGATCGCCGACCCGCGCCACTGGGAGGAGACTACATATCGACTGCTTGACGGTCCGCCATTCATCTGGTGAGGAGGCTAACGCAATGGTCTGGCTCTGCGGGACATGTATCTACCTCCTGCAGCGGATGTACCCGCGCGAGCATGAGAGCTGCTGGTGGTGCGAACTCTGCGACGATGAACTCGACGAGGACGAGTGCGGTCAGCCAATCCGCCCCGAGGAGTGTACTGACGATGACAGGTACGAACGGTTCGGCGACTGACGCTCCGAGGTGCTCGTGCGGGCGCCATGTTTACCTGTTCGGCTACTGGGTTGACGAACTCGCCCCCACCTGCCAGAGGCCGCAGGGCTGGTGCTCGGACTGTGGTGAGTGGCTGACCGTTGGAGGACAGCACCTACCATCCAACAAGAGGGATAAGGGGAGCGGTGACGATGACGCCAACTGAGCTAGTTGAGCTGGCAGATAAGTGCAGAGAGTGGGCGATGTCGTTGCGGATACAAGCCGATGAGTTTGAGGCGGACAAAAAAGGCCAGCAGTCGGCCACATCGGGCCACGGTTCAGAGCTGCTCCAGCAGGCCGCCGAGGCCCTGACAAGCGCAGCGGCTGCATCGCAGGCGCGGAAACCCACGGCCCTGCTCACCTTCGTCGCTTGCGCGCCCGATGGTATCCACTGCGGAGAGTGTGAGTGGTTGTACAAGAAGCTCCACTGCACCCACTTCGACGAGCAGAACCTCTGGAGCGATGATGATGGACTGCCGCTGCGCTGCGACGACTGCCTGCAGGCCGAACTGGACGCGGGAGGTGGTAAGCGTGCCGACTGACTGCCCCCGACTGTTCCTCGGCGTCTTCTACAAGTTCGCGCCACACTACCCGCTCTGGGCGCGTATCACTATCGCGCTGGCAACCATTGCGGAGGGCCTGTTATCTCTGCTCGCGGCACCGTTCGGCTACGGAGCATGGTGCGGAGTAGCGGCACTAGTGTGGTGGGCTGAGCGGAAAAGGCCGAAGTGGCTGGCTAAGCAGGGGAGGTTCTGATTGCGATGCTGAGTGACTTCGATGAGATGGAGTTTCAGCGCGACGGGGACGGAGTTCGCGCCGGCGACGCCCTCGGCTACATAGCGTCTGGCGCTACGTCATTGCCAGACGTGTTGAGCCACTGCACAGAGCAATTCGGCATGATGGGCACTGACGCGCGGCTGGCCGTCGCGAGGCTTCAGGCGCGCGCCCTCTCACCCGACGCCCGGACCGTGCTCATGGCGCTTGCCACCGGGCCGCAGCAGTTTCGACCGCTGGGCAACGTTGCCATCGCCTGCGGGCTGACGGTGGCTCGCACCAAGGCCGCCTGCCGCGAGCTGGGGATGCTGGTCTGCAGCGAGCACATCCGGCAGATACCCGAACCCGGCGTCATCGTGCACGAGGAGGCGACGGCCCTGCTGGCGCGGGCGGTGCGCGAGACGCCGGAGCCAGGGCGGCGGCTGATGCAGCGGAAACCAGCGTCGCAAAGGCGCGGGACATACTGCTCGGAGAGGACGACGAGGCATGACGAGCATATCGGAGCACGAGAAGCAGATTGTGGATGGATTGCAGGACCTGCTGCTGCATTTGGACGCGCAACAGTCTGATGCGATTGACGTGATTGTGTCCAGCCTCGAACTGCTCGCGGCCTACCAGCGACGCCTAGCCGAGGTGCTTGGCGCGCTGGGCGGCGTCACCATCGCTATCCACGGAGCCTCTGATGACCTCGTGGAGGTTGATGGGCCTTGCTGGGACTGCGAACGGATGGGCGAGACGGGTGAGTACGGCTCATTCGACGCCGTGAACCGGGAGTTCTTTGTTGTGGGAGCCGATCTGACCGTCATCGCTCGGGTGTACGCGACCTACGGACGCATGGGATGGATGTTCGCGCTCGCGAACCCGGTCTACGAGGAGCGGCCGATGGGAGATGACATTCGCGGCGTCACGACATCCTGCGCGGACTGCGACTACTCCACGCTGCTGACGGTGCACGCGCCAGCCGGA
>JBBACM010000053.1:0-6583 GCA_041657045.1 Minisyncoccota bacterium | reverse complement strand
AAGGAGTTCTACGAGAATAGTTTCACATTTTCTACCGAATCCGGGACTAAACTTATCTCCGATACATATTCCGGCCAATCAATGAGAGCCACCTACGGTAAAGGTGCGCTTGGATTTATAACTACAAATGTAATCGGCTATGACGTTGCGGACGAAGATTTCTGGGATTCATTTTTTTCTAATTTGTTCAATACTGGTGGTAGTGCGCATAAAACATTGTATTTCGGAACAAACCTTGGCAACAACATTGCTAAGATCATAAAACAGAAATATGCGATTGATCCTAAGCAAGTTGCCACAAGTTATGGTGTGAGATTGGTTAGGTGGGAAGCATTCGGCGGTACTATTGATTTAACATGGGACGTAATATTAGATAATACCTTCACGAATTGGGGTATTGTAATAGACCATGAAGGAACCGGTAAAGGCGACCCGATCACTTTCCGTTACATGAAAGATGATTCCCAGGGTTCGAGAAAATTCCGTATCATGGAGCATGTCGAAAATGCCGGAACTGATGGAAGAATAGACAAGCTTATGTCTGACATCGGTGTACAGATGCCGAATGAAACAATACACGGTATAGCAAAACCAAATTAATTCAAACAATAAATGAAAAGGGCACTGTAAGCAGTGCCCTTAATTTAAGGAACTTAAAATGGGAAAAGTAATTTTTGTTACAAATCGTCATGGAGTAAAAGTTCTTCACGATAAAGAAGGACTCATCGGAAAGTTTACAGATTCTAAAAATGATATTGTCGAAACCGATGAAGGATTAAAAAAGAACTCCAAGATCGAAAATATTTGGTTCTTAGCTTTTGATGAAGAAATTGATACCGACAAGATCGCACGAGTTCGTAAACTGAAATCGTATGGTAGTTCAATTACAGAGACCAAAAACGAGATAACAGTTGCGCAGCTAAACAATCTACGGCAAACAAACGATCCTAATAAAATGACTCCTGAGGTTATCCGAAAGATTGCTTCTGAAGAAGCAAAGGCGCAATACGACAACGATAAGAGACAATATCAAATAGACATGAGACGCTACGGCCAGTTATTCTCAACGATTTGTAAGAACGGCGGCGGTTATGTAAAAGATGCTGATCCCGCTTTAATAAAAGAGTTCGAAGAACTCAAAGCAAAACACGAAATCGAAGAAGAAACTGTTGAGGAAAAAAATGAAAAAATTAATGAATAAAACTGTTCTGTTAGCAATAATTTTGTTCTCATTCGTTACACTCTCAGCGCAAACAATAAAACCGGTTTTCACTACTCCGAGTTATGCTACTACGGATGGGTTTAACTATATCTATACAATAGCAATGACCGATTCTACCGGGACAACATATAGCACCCCGCAAAGCGTACAAGGTTATATTCCACAGGATTTGTCTTCTAACCCTATCTCTTTTTACTTAATAGGAACTGGGACGAAAGATTCTGTAAAAGCCATATTGCAAGGCAGAATGAAAAAAGCGGAAGGTACTTGGTCAACTTGGCTTGCCATCGATACGCTTAGTACAACTTTTAATTCGGTTGCCGGAACTGCGTCACATCATTCTTTGAATCTTAACCACAATCACCCGGATCAAATAAGATTCCAGATAATCGGTGCAAGCGCAGTGAATAGAGCGAATGTAGTAATTACGGCTATTGCGGTACTCAAAAAACAGTATGGTATATTTACTGTCCGCTAATCTGTAACAGGATTTTTAATGGCGGGTGATACCCGCCTTTAATTCAAAGGGATGGTAATATGCTCACTGCCGAATTATTATCGGGACTTAGGACATTGCTTGATGAAGCCACTGAAGAGTTTTGGACTGACGAGGAATGTTATACTGCTTTATCTAACGGGCAAAGCGAATATATTTCGATTATCCTGGCCCAATACAAAGCTAAATCTCTTATCAACCCCTCTGAACCGATCCCCGAAATATTGAAACCGCTGTATACCGAATCAGTACAGTCAATTGTGGGGGCAACCACTTTGGCATTGCCTCCTACTTTCTTGTACGATATATCGGTTTACCTCGGTGCGCCATACGAAAAAGCATTGTTGAAAAGGGAACTTTCTAAGTCGAGACGCTTTGAGCAAGCGAACATTTATTCCAGCGGTAACGGAGAATACTATTCAATTGACGGTACAAATATAAACCTCGAAATTGATAACGTGCCCGTCTCGCTCTCTGTCACATTCGATTATCTTGTCAAACCTACTTATATAGGTGCCTTAATAGAGCCAATATTACCGGATTTCACACACAATTCGGTTATAACTTATGCTTATGCAGAGCTGCTTAAGAAAACCGGTAACCGGTTTGACGAAGCAGATCGACAATTTAAACTGTTTTTGTCATTAGTAAAATATATTTAGGAGGATTCAATGGCTGCCAGTCTTAAAGACTTTCGGGATCAGATAATATTAGACGCAAATATTGGTGGAAGTGCTAATTTCGGCGATCCAAGATTATTGAGAATAATAAATCTTGCGCAGCGATATGTGCAAGCCCAATTAAATGGTCTTGGATTTAAAAAATGGGAAACATCTAGGTCGGTGACTTTATTCAACAGCTTTTTTGCAGGCACTGCAATAAAGACTTTCGGGATGAACAATCTCCCGAATATGCTTGAAAGCCCACGTTCTATCTTTTTTATGGAAGTAAGTGACGGGATAAGCCATGGTATAGCACTCCCGAAAGACCCCATTGAGTTCCGGGATAATATAATGAATAAATATTCATTACCATCGATTAAGGATTCTATTTTTATTCGTCTTGCCAATAATATCTATTTGGCTCCTTCAACAATAACCGGCGCAGTTGTTTATTATTATAAGACAATCAATGACCTTTCCGAGTCATCTTTAACTGTCACAGGTGCAATTGTTTCGACAGATGACGGATTAGGGGATGTCGATGGAGATGGCATTATCACCATGAATGATGTCGAGTTGATAATGCAAGCCGCCATAGGGAACATAGTATTAACAGATGCCCAAAAAGAAGTAGCTGATTTAAATGGCGATGATGCCGTCACAGGTGCAGATGCGACTGCGTTATTAGCTAAAGTAGGCCAAGTTGTCAACCAACTTGGCTGGGTTAGCATAACAACTTCAACAGACCATGAACTTACGGATGGGGATGTCGTTGAAATTTCGGGCGTGACAGGGATGACAGATCTGAACGCAACGTTTCAGGTTAAAGTCCCCTCGCCCAAAATGTTGGTGGTACCTTTGGTCACTACTCAAACATATACTTCCGGCGGAGTAATCACTGTGAATAGTCAAATACCCATGGAATTCGAAGATTTTGTTATTAGAAAAGCAGTTCTCGATATAGATATAGCCAACAATAAGATTTCTGATAAACAAGGTGCTCTGGGCCAATTAGATAATGATATCACAAAGGTTTTTGAAAAGTTTTATGGTACTATACAAAACGAAGACTTTAACCGTCAAATAGATAGGAAAAAATTACAGTAGTGTTATTACAAGAATTAGTTGATGCGTTTAAGAAAAAATATCAGTTAGAATGTTTCAAGTTATCAATTAAGCCTATGCTTATTGGGGATAAATTAACTGCCTTGATGCTTTCTGAAGTTGTCGGTGATATCCAAAAGACTTTTGGTGTGATGCAATTGTCTTTATCAAAAGACATTGTTGTTGGTACTGATAAATATGATCTTACTTCTTCTGTTATGGAGATTGAAAACGTTAAAATTGGTACAACCACTTTAGTAAAAAAGTCTGTAGAATGGTTACAAGAGCAAAACGCACAAAGTGGGAACCCGGTATATTATACTTTAATCAATCAAAATGCAATCCCCCAAATATGGCTTTACCCCAATCCGAATTCGGCAGATAATGGGATGATTATTTATTATAAACCAAATTCTAATTATTACAGTCCTTCATCAACAGAAGCCGGGGACTTCGGAGATTATGGAATTGCGGGAACCGAATTTTCGGGTAATACTGTCTTCCCAGCTCAGTATGATAAATTGATGTTACTTGGGTTAGTCAAACAACTTTTCGCTCGACAACAAAATCAAGATATACATATAAATTATGAGAAAGAGAAATCTTTATTATTAGTTAAACAGTTTAATGGGGAAAAGTTTGATTACGATCCTGAGTGGGGCGAATAATGCCGGATAAAGATTTAGAACATTTATATTGGGGTGGGTTCACAAGAGTAAACGAATCGATACATCCGGAGAAACTAGAAGCAACTGAACTTGTCTCTTTGGATAACATGCGCCTAGACGAAGAAGGCGGAATCGCAACTACGCGAAAAGGTTTCTCACGTTATCGCGAAAGAGTAGATACTACCGGGAAGATAAATTCGATTTATGATGTAATTGATCCATCGGGGGACAATTATTTACTTGCTCAAATAGGTACTAAACTGAGAAAGTCATTAGGTGGCACGGGTGCATATTCAGACGTAAAAACGGGGCTTACAAACGCAAAATTAAGAATGGCTGTTTACGGGGATAAATTTTACTTCGCTAACGATAACGAAAAACCATTCTATAGCGATTTGACAAACACTTATGATATGGCAATTGAGAAACCGGATATAGCCAATGTCGTTGTGGCTTACGGTGGTACACCCGGCGGTAATGAAAGATGGTCTATGTGGGTTGTCGTTTATGTGACGGATGATGGTCAACAAAGTAATATGTCAAGAAAATTTTCTCTTTCATATCCTTATGACACCGTGATATATGATGTGGATATAACAAATATCCCGGTTTCTTCTGACCCCAGAGTTGTATCGAAAAAATTGTATAGAACAAAAGAAGGTGATCTCCAGAATTTTTACTTAGTGGCGATATTAGACAATGCTACAACATCATATACAGATACAACCCCGGATGATAGTCTTGACACCTCTGATATATGCGAATATCTGAACACACCGTTAAAATCGAAATATTTATCTACAAATAATGAACGGATAGTTGCTGCTAATTTTACAAAATATGCGGCCAATAGAGTAATCCCGCCTGAGCAATATCCAGATGATCCATCTTGGGTAATTGATGAGACTCAAGCGGGCAACATGGATGCCGGTATTTATAAGTACGGATTAAGTTGCGTTGACAAATCCGGTAATGAATCGGAGATTGTCCCGTTTTTCACTTACACACTGGCTGCAAGTAGTAAAAGAATTGATTTTTATATGGTCGGTTTCCCAGTAAGAAGTTATACGGACGTAAAAGACCCCACAACGTACGTTTATGATCTTAGCATTAAATATATAAGAGTCTACCGGACGCATAAGAACGAAAGCACTTATTATTTCCTAAAAGATTTTGAAGTGCCAATCCCCTTGAGTAGTGGATACTATTATCCTACTTATGATTCTGTAAATGATTCCACTTTGACTATTGCGTATCCTAAATCTTCTCATTCTTATACTGAAGAATTAGCTTTGAAATCTACCCTAATATATTCGAACCTCTATAAACCTCTTGAATTCCCGGAATTAAATTTGCAACAGATTTACCCGGATGATAACGATGAAATTACAGGGGTATTTGATGATGAAAACGGGGTGATGGTTTTTAAACAAAAAAGCATTTGTAAATTATATACAGTTGGTGACCCTACAAATTGGTATATAAAAAAACTTGTAGAAAACATCGGCAGTGATGAACCGGATTCGATATTCAAATATGGCAAGGTATATTTCTTTATGTATAATGGGAGGCCATATTATTTTGATGGAAGTTCTCAACCACAAAATATCGGGGAAACAAGAAAACTTACTTTTGATAGCGTAACTGAAATAACCGGTTCCACTTTCTGGAACAAAGGTATGTGGTACATATTAACCGTGAAGATCGGTACGCTATATTATTTACTTTGCTATGATACTAAACTTCAGGGATGGTACAAGTTCTCAGTGGGCAAAGCAGATGTTATAACAAGAAGAGAATTCGGGGACGATGTTGGTAAGCTTTTGATGGGGGGTAATCTTTATCTTATAGATTATGATGAATCTGCAATAAGCGATACTGATAGCGGTATAACAAACAATATAAACATCCTCATAAAAACAAAAGATTTTGTTGTTGATAATTTCGCTAATATGAGACTGATGCGGTTGTATCTCAATTATCGTGGGTTAGGGGTTACTATCCCTAAGATATTAACATCGAAACTCACAAATCCCTCGGACGCACTTGTGAATTATTCTGTTGACACGGATAATACGGCAGCAGAAAACAATTTTTATTTAACAACCGATGGAATGATCGGTACATTAAAACGAGTACAGAAAATAAATTATTCAATTTCCGGATTCGGATTACAAAAATTTTATAATGCAAGATTAGATTATAACATAGAATTATGGGGAACCAAACGTAGAGTTTCGAGTGCAGTAGAAGGATTCGGTATGCAACAAGGAACTAAAGCCGGTATAAATGATTAAGAGGGAATAAATGAAAAAAATAATATTAATCTTTCTGTTATTCCTTGCCGTGAACCAATTACGCGCACAGGGCAACATAGGAGATATCACTTCACCGTATAGTACTACCGGTTGGGACTCACCGGCTGTTTCGA
>JBBACM010000052.1:0-6822 GCA_041657045.1 Minisyncoccota bacterium | reverse complement strand
TCCCAAGCCTTTTAAAGAATCTTCCAGTTGTTTTTTAATCAATATTAATCCCTTAATATTATTATCCTCTTTTTCTTTTTCGGGGATTGCTTTTTCAGCAAGCTCAAAGCTGTCTAAAACGGGAATTAATTCGGAAAAAAGGCTTTCCTTGGCGATACAAAGAGTACCCTTTAATCTTTCAAATTCCTGCTTTTTGTAATTTAAGAAGTCTGCCTTTTCTCTCTGCCAGCCACCAAAATATTCATCTCTTTTCTTTAGAGCTTCTTCCAGTGTTTTTTTTAATTCCACAATATTTTCTTTCATATTAGTTCTTCCAATACTTTATTCAAAGCATTGATTAATTTTATATTTTTTTCATAGTCCATTCTTTTTGGTCCAAGGATAGTGATAAATGCATTTTGATTTGGCAGTTTACATTCAGAGCAGATAAGAGTTATGTATTTACTTTTTGGAATTTTATTTTCTTCTCCTATATACACGCCGGTTTGTAGATTTTCGGTATTCTTTTCAAAGTTCTCCATGAAATTAACGAAGCTTGAAATAAAATCTTCATTTTTTGATTCAGGTTCTTTAAATATTTCATCCAAGCCTTCTTTTAAATCAAAACCTTCTTTTGAAAAATGCAGATTGACGAAACTTGAAGAATTGTCAGCTAAAAATTTGGCTATTTCCGAAGCCATTTGGAATTTACCTTGCATACCTCTAAGCATTTGCACTATTTCCTCTTCAAGCTTTTCTTCTCTTTTTTCTTTAAGGCTGTCGACAAATAAGCGGTAAGCTTTGTCGGTGGGAACTCTTCCAGCAGAAGTGTGAGGTTGTTCTAAAAATCCTTCCCTTATTAATATTTGAAATTCAATCCTTATAGCCGAAGGGCAAATACCGAAATCGTATTTTTCAGCTAAAAACTTAGAACTGACCGGCTCGGCGGTCTTTATATATTCTTTAACCAAGCTTTTGATTATTTGGGCTTGCCTTTCGCTAATCATATGGATTTAATATACCACATCTATTTTGGCAGTCAATACATTGGATTGATAATCGGCAGTAAAATAAAAAAATAGCGTCTATCGCAATTAATTTAAAAGAGGAGGAGCGAGTACGGCTCTAAGTGGGCGGTTAAGTTGCCCATGAAGGGTGTGAGCATGGTACTGCGCTCTTCCGAGGTGTCTAAGGCCACCGAAATGGGCTTGAACGTTCCCACCGATAGCCTAGTTTAATAATACATAAATATTATTAAATTAAGCTATCGATTCAATGCCTTTTAATCAATGTTCTAATTATCTATATATCACAACCTTAAAATTAGTCAAGATTCCAGATAGTACTTACTGATTGGTTTTAAATCGTTATCCAGTTCATAAACCAAAGGCACTCCTACCGGTATTTCTATCTTAGCGATTTCTTCTCCCGAAAGGCCTTCAATATTTTTAATCATCGCCCTAATGCTATTGCCGTGAGCCGAGATTATCACTTTTTTACCTTCTTTAACCGCTGGGATTATTTTTTCTTGCCAATAAGGCAGAAGCCTTTCTTCGGTATCTTTAAGGCTCTCAGTTAAAGGAACCTCGCCTTCTTTTATTTCTTCATACTTGAAGATGCCGTCTCCTGCTTCGGCCGGGGGTCTGGTATCGTAACTTCTTCTCCATAATTCAACTTGTTCCTTTCCTGATTTTTTCTCCACTTCATCTTTATTTTGTCCTTGAAGTGCGCCGTAATGTCTTTCATTCAATCTCCAAGATTTTTCTACGGGAATCGAGATATTCATTTCTTCTAAAATTAAATCGAGAGTATTGTATGCTCTCTGCAATACAGAAGTAAATCCTAAATCAAAAGAAAATCCTTTTTCTTTTAGAATTATTCCCGCTCTCTTTGCCTGCTCTATTCCTTTTTCTGACAAGGGCGCATCTATCCATCCAGTGAAGATGTTTTCTTTGTTCCAGACGCTTTCCCCATGTCTTATTATTACAATTTTATTCATAATTAGATATTATCATTATTTTCTTACCACCTCAACCTCGCCTTTTTCTAAAGAGATAATTTTTGAGGGCTCACCCTTTAGCGTCCCCCTGTCTAGATAGAAGTCTATTTTATCTGTGAAATATTTTTTAGCTTCCTCAATAGTCTTTGCAGGCTTTCCTCCTTCAATGTTTGCACTTGGAGCAACCAAAGGTCCCGAAACTTTCAAAAATTCAATCAGGCTTCTATTTTTCGGTAGCCTAAAAGCTAAACTTTTTTTGCCTCTGTGCAAATAATCAAACCTTTCAACCGAAACAATTATACTTACTTTTCCCGGCCAGTATTTATTTGTAATCTTTTTATCTATTTTAACGCTGAATAAACTAAGGTCTTTTATTGAAGAGATAAGAATTATCATAGGTTTTTTCAAATTTCTTTTCCTTATCTCATACAACCTTTCAACGCTTTTTTTATTGAAAGCCGAACAGACTATTCCGTAGATAGTATCGGTGGGAATAACGGCTATTTTTCCGTTTTTTATTTCTTTTCCTAGAAGTTTTATTTCTTTGTTCATTTTATTATCTAAATAATCTCAAAGAGTTTAAAATAGGAATGAAATCGGTGCCGAAATTATAGGTGGCTGCGCTGGCAGGAATTAAAGCACCGCTGAAAACAAGTATAAATCCGAAGTCGGATTTAAAAGCGTGGTCAACATTTTAATCGTCGTCGTCTTTCCCGCTCCGTTAGGTCCCAAGAAGGCAAAAATTTTTCCTTCTTTTACATTAAAAGATATATTGTTTACGGCGACAAAATTTTTAAAACTTTTGTTTAGATCTTTAACTTCTATGATGTTCATCTATTTTGTTATACAATCTTGATATGTTGTTTGTCCACTTTCTTCAATAAAAGCACCATTGCCCTTGTTCCAGAAGATAAAATTTTCGCTACTGGTTGCATAACGAGCTCCCGAACCGGAAATGGTTTGGGAAAGGGTTAATTCCCTTCCGTCGCTTAATTTAAGCTTAACTTGGTTTTTCGTAAATTCGGCGTAGATTGCTTTACTGTTAGGGCAGGCAAAAACTGCCGTATTTATGACTTGTGCTCGCATTTCATATTCTTCGACTATACAATTCAAGCCTTCGATTCTTTGCCCGAGATAGTATCCTAAAAAGAACGTGCCGACGTAGATAATAATAGCCAAGAGTTTGGAATACCAAGTTACTTTACGCAATTCTATTTTCATATTTTTAATTTATAATTATGTCCTAATTTTACCATTCTCGCATTTTAAAAACAAGCGTTTTACAAAGATAAAGTTTGGAGGTATTGTATAGGTAATATGAAAGAACAAAAGAAGTTGCCGGGAATAGGCGTCTGGCCAAAGTATTATGCGAGTCAATTAATCCTCAATCGGGAGCCTACTTCAACTGTTGCTATAACTACTGGATGGACCAAAAAGGAAGATGTCTGGAAAATTCTCTCTAAAGAATCAAAAGAGAAGGTTTTAAGTATCGGCCAGTTGTATTCCAAGGAAGGGATCAATTTCATAATCAGGAATTTATTTCTAAATCCCAGTATTAATTTTTTAATCATTACAGGGAGAGACCTTTCTGGAAGCTTAAAAGAGTTCAAGAGTTTTTTGTCTGGAGAGAAAAAAGATTTCATTCATGAAGAAATTCCTGAAGAGAGAATTAAAGAGTTTGTCGAATATTTTTCAAAAAACCATCTTATCATCGATGTTTCCGAAGTCGAAAATGCTTTAAAGGTTTTAAATACTTCCAAGCTTCCTCAAAATTGGACCAAAGAGCCGATTGATTTTCCAGACCATTCGGCGACCGATGCAACCACCTTTCCTTCCGAAAAAGTCGGATTCAGGATTGAAGGAAAAAAAGTGGCTGATGTCTGGCTTAAGGTTTTGGACAGGATTATGAAATTCGGGCATGAGAAAATGAGTCAGTACGGAGAAAAGCAGAGAGAGCTAGTTGATATTATAACCGTCATTACCAAAGACGATCCGGACGAACCGCATCTCCCCTCCTATCTTTATTTCAACAAAGAAGATTTGATTAACTATTATCCGCAGATGATGACCGATAGTGTTTTTGAGGGTGTTGAGTATACTTACGGCAGCAGGTTGAGAAATCATGATGGAATAAATCAGATAGAAGCTATAATCGAGGAGTTGAGAATAGAAAACTATTCCCGCAGAGCTGTTGCTTTCACTTGGAACGTGCAGAAGGATTGTAAGAATTCAAAATCACCATGTCTTGATTTGGTTCAAGCCTTGGTTCAGGACAATATTCTTTATTTTACGGCGTATTTTCGTTCCAATGATATGTATAGAGCCTGGCCGCAAAATGCTTACGGCCTTTTAAAGATTCAAAAAGAAGTGGCCGAAACTCTCGGCTTACTAATCGGAAAGATGGTTATTATTTCTTGTTCGGCCCATATCTACGAGAGGGATTTTTTAGAAACTCAGAAAATGATAGAAAAAAACAAGCCGGGGCTTGAGTGCGAAATTGATCCGCGAGGAAATTTTGTGATTGAAATTAAAGACGAAGAAATAGTAGTTAAGCACGTTGACGATGAGGGAGTCTTTCTCCAGGAATTCAGAGGCAAAAACGCGAGAGAGTTGAGAGATAAAATTAGTAGGTTTGTGAGTGACACAACTCACGGCATATATTTAGGTTCCGAGTTGTATAGAGCAGAACAGGCTTTAATTAATAAGACGGAATTTATTCAGGACTCCGAAGTTTAGATTTTCCCGTGAGCGAATAATCTTTCTTTATTTTTAAACTCCATTTTTTTAGCAACAAAAATGGCTAATTCGGCTATTCCGAAAAACAAGAAGGTATACATTAAGTCACCGGCAAAATTATTTTTAACAAAAGGTAATCCTTCAGCATAGCAAGTCAAGAGCCCAGAAAAAGTATGAGGATACCAGTTGGCAAACTGCCAAACAGCCCAGTTAGTTATTAAAAAGAAAGAAGTTGTTCCGAGTAAGCTAGTCGGAAGAGCGATAAACCATTTTTGTTTTTTAATTATTATTCCCAATAAAACAACAAGAGCGAAAGAAAGATAGACGCTGGCTAATAATTGCCATTGATAGAATCCCAGCATCCAATCGCTTAAAAGCATGATTGTCATAGGGACTGCGAAAGCAATCCTTTTGTCTTTAAAATAATATCCGCTGAAAAGCGCTATTGCCCCGATAGCGGTAAAATTCATAGGATGAGGCATGAAGCGAGTCATGAAACCAATAATAATTAATATATAGTAAATCATATTAGTTTTTTCTGAGGATTTTTATTTTGAATATACTTATAAATTATTTCGACAAATTCTTTGGCATTTTTAAAGGCTTGTTCTGTTTCGGTTTTTGAGACCAACAACTCTGGTTCGTCATAAGTAAAGCGATTACGCTTTTTTCTCATTCTATCAAAATATCTAATAATTTCCGAATCATTCTTTCCTTCTTTAATTAATCCTTTTCGTTTATACGATTCTATAAAATCTTTCATGCCAATTCTATGATTTTATTGTTTAAAACATTTTTGACAAAAGAATTATTTTTTTTCTTTTCATTAAATTCTTTTTCCGTCATTATCGTATAATTTATTTCCCGACTTATTTTTTCTTCTAATTTTGAAATAGCATCTATTAGAGTATTTTCGTTAATTGTTCCGATAACAAATAAGTCAACATCGCTTGCAGGGCGCTCTTTCCCCAGGGCATATGATCCGTATATAAAGGCTCTTTTGACCCCTTCAATTTTTTCAACAGCCCTTTTTAAACTTCCTTCAATTCCGGTTGTTTTAAAAAATATGCTTTGTATTTCTTTATATAAAGGATATTTTTTGTTTAATTTGAAAAAGCGCCTATTGCCACCATAAGAGCTTGTTAAAAAATTGTCTTTGGTCAAATCATTAATATCTCGTTGAAAAACCCCGGGCTTTTTATTTAATTTTTTAGCCAGTTCACTCAAGTAGTATTCTTTTTCCTGGTCATTAAAGAATATTTCTAAAATTAATTTTTGGTTTTTAGTAAAATTTAAATTCATATGCTATTTGCATATAATTATATGCTATTTGCATAAGACTTGTCAAATCTTTTTTCTTCGCACTTCTGCCTCTCTAACCTTTTTTTCATCCATCCCGAAATGATGAGCAATTTCGTGCCAAACAGTTTCTTTGACTATTTTTTTAATCTCCTCTTCTGATCGAGCTGATTTTTCAATCTGATTTTTAAAGATTGTTATTTTATCAGGCAGAGCCTGGCCGTATTCCCACCTTTTTGTTTTAGGAATTCCTTCGTACAGGCCGAAAAGAAAGTAGTTTTTTCTAATTTTTAATTTTTCTATTTGCTCGGGAGTCGGATTGTCTTCGATAACAATGCCGACATTGCTGATTTTATCTAAGAATTTTTGAGGAATATCATCAATGCCTTCGCTTACTAATTTTTCAAATTTTTCTAATGTCATATATTGTAAACAGCTCCTTCGTCACATTGTATTTTTAGAGAGACAAAAGCGCTAAGCGTGTAATTGATCCGACATATCCAGCGATTGGCGATATTCCTTTCGCGATTTGGAATTTAATAACTGCGGCTTTTGTTGCTGGACCGAAATAAATTGTTTCAATTCCCGCAGAGCCGGAACCTGTTGTCGCGACTATGTATCCGTTAGCGTTCAATAGTTTTTGAAGTGTACGCACGTCTTCTCCGCTTATACCTAAGTATAGATTGCGTGTAAAAGTAGCGGAAGCGGGATTATCTTGAGGTGTAATAGGATGAGCCGTAATAAACTCTCGAGTTGCGGAACCGTAGTATCCGTTTGACGGAGAGATTCCCATAGATGTCTGGTATTCC
>JBBACM010000051.1:0-6832 GCA_041657045.1 Minisyncoccota bacterium | reverse complement strand
GAATAGGGCAAGCCAGTGACGCGAACGCCGTCACCCCGGAGCAATCCGGGCCATTCAACCTAAATAGTATGCCTTCTGAGACTTGAGCTCAGGGCATTGGGAGGAGTCTTAAAAATGAACATGACATTATAGAGGGTGGGTTTAAAATATCAGCCTAGCCGCCATACACCGGGCCCGGCGGTATCCGGGTAGAAGGGATAGAAAGGAGGCGGCCCCTCCTATGGGGCTAAATTTGAGGAATGATATGAAAAACGAAAATAGACGGACGTTCCGCTTGGACGAAGAGGAACTTATAAAGCTTAAGCAGATAGCCAAGCATTATTTTGGGAAAGAAAGTGGGATGAATACAGCAACATTAAAGTTACTAATAGAAAAGGAATGGAGGTCTTTAAATGGCTAAATTGAAAGTAATATATACTCCTGCAGGGAGAGCAAGGGAATACTCTCCGCTCGCTGCGAATCTTTATTCCGGCTGTGACCATGGATGTCTCTACTGCTTCGCCCCTAATTGTTTACAGGTAGACAGACAGAACTTCTACGACAAACAAAAGGGACGCGACATGATAATAGAAAAACTTCAATCGGATTGCAAACAACTGGTCGGGACAAAAGATCCGGTTCTGCTCTGTTTCGTCTGCGACCCATACCAACCACTGGACGATGATTTACAACTCACAAGAAAGGCTCTCGGACTATTTAAACTTTACAACATCCCGTTTCAGATATTGACAAAGGGCGGGCATAGGGCTGAAAGGGACTTCGATCTTTATAAGCCGGGGGATGCATTTGCAACAACACTTACCTTCATGAGTTCTGCAAAAAGCCTATACTATGAACCACGTGCCGCGCTTCCCAAAGATAGGATAGAAACGATCCGTAAGGCCCATGCTCTCGGCATAGAAACATGGGTAAGTTTCGAACCGGTACTTAACGATCAGGAGGTTTACAAACTTCTGGACGCGACACATGAATTCGTAGACCTCTATAAGGTGGGCAAGGTCAGCCGCTTCACACCTGACGTAGAAATCGGTTGGGATAGGTTTGCTTGCGAGATAGTGAACAGACTTGAAAGGCTGGGCAAGAAATATTATATTAAGGATGATCTTAAAAAGCATCTTAAAATAGCATAGCATTCTAGAAAGCCGTTGAGAAAACTCAGCGGCTTTTTATTTTGCCCAAGAACGAGGTTCCACTTTTCCAAAAAGATTACGTACTTTTCCAAAATGCTCATGATATTATAAAGATAATGAAATATTAATCATTAGAAAGCCGTTGAGAAAACTCAGCGGCTTTTTTTATTTTGCCCAAAAAACGAGGTGAGGCATATGAAGCGCGGTCGGCCACCCATACCCACAACTCTAAAGGTTTTGCGGGGGAATCCTGGGAAAAGGGACCTACCGAAGGATGAGGTTAAACCGAAACCTCTTATGCCTGATATGCCGTCATTCGTAAAGGGTGAGGCAAAAAAAGAATGGGAGCGGATGGCCCCTAAGCTTGAGGCGTTGGGACTCCTTACAGAAATAGACGGATCAATATTCGCCTCCTATTGCGTAAATTACGCTCATTGGTTTGAGTGCGAAACTTTCCTTACTAAATTAAGTCACGACAAAGAGGGGAATTTCAATGGCGCAATGTTTAAAACCCCGACAGGATACATGCAGCAACTCCCGCAAGTTTCTATGTCCTTGAGATACCAAAAAGAAATGCGCGATGCCTTAAGCAAATTGGGAATGACTCCTTCCGACAGAGCGGGACTTATAGCGCCGAAATCACCTGAGCGGGCCAGCAAACTTAGCCGGACATTAAGCAGGTGATGGCTTGACAAAAGCAGGAAAAGCAGAAGCACAGAGAGCAATAGACTTTGTAACAAGCCTAAAACATGTAAAAGACCCTTGGCACGGATGCCTATTTGAATTGTTGCCATGGGAAGAAAAAATAATAACCGATGTTTACGGAACCTTGAAAACCGATGGAACAAGGCAATACAGAACAGTATATATCGAATTGCCTAAAAAGCAAGGCAAGACAGAGCTTATGGCGGCGTTGGGACTTAAGCAATTATGTGCGGACGACGAATGGGCGGCAGAAGTCTATGGGTGCGCAGCGGATAAGGGTCAAGCAAGTTTAGCATTTGACGTGGCTGTCGAAATGGTGGATCAAAACAACGAATTGCGAACTCTCATAACCCCGGTGTTATCTCGAAAGAGATTGGTTTATAAACCGAGAAACAGTTTTTACCAAGTTTTATCAGCAGAAAGTTATACGAAACATGGATTGAATGTTTCTGCATGTTTATTTGATGAGTTACACGCCCAACCGAACCGAAATCTTTATGACGTTATGACTTTTGGATCGGGTGATGCAAGATTACAACCGTTATATTTCATAATCACGACAGCGGGCAGGGACCCGGAGAGAACATCCATTGGATGGGAAGTCCACCAAAAGGCAGAAGACATACTACTCGGTAAGCGAGTAGACAAGACATTTTATCCCGTGATATTCGGATACGATCCAGACAATCAAAGGATATGGACGGGTTGGGGCTATGAAAAATGGAAGGGTGAAGAACCGAAGAAAGCCTGGACTGATAAAAAGATATGGAGCATGGTGAATCCTTCAGATGGAAAAACAATTCGTAAGGATGCCGTAAAGGAGAGTTACGACAGCGCAAAGGGAAATGACTCAGATGAAACCAACTTCCAGCAATTGCGACTGAATATCTGGGTAAAAGTTAAAACCTCCCGGTGGTTGCCGCTTGAAGTATGGAACAAAAACGCAGGATTGATAATACCGGACAGGCTTAAGGGCAGAAAGTGTTATGGGGGATTAGACCTGTCAAGCAAGCTAGACATAACAGCATTTGTATTGTTGTTTCCTCCAGACGATAATAACCCAACATGGGACATACTCCCGACGTTCTGGATTCCGGAAGACAACATGTGGGAGCGGGTTGAAAAAGACGGTATACCTTATGACAAATGGGAAAAGAACGGATTTATAAAAACAACGAATGGAAATGTCATCGACTACAAGTTTATCGAAAAAGAAATCATCAGGCAGAAAGATGATTATGACATTCAGGAAATAGGGTTTGACCCGTGGAACGCGACACAAACATCCATTGTTTTGGAAGATGCCGGAATCCATCCGGAACCGGTAAGACAGGGATACAAGGATATGAGTCCGGCCATGAAAGAGATACAGGCGTTGCTTACCAGCGGACATGTGAACCACGGCAACAATCCGGTATTAAACTGGATGTTTGACAACTTGGAAGTTAAGCAGGATGAAAACGACAATGTTAGGCCGGTTAAAAGTAAAGACCGGACAAAGAGAATAGACGGGTTTGTTGCCCTGGTAAACGCCATGAACAGAGCACTAAATATGGAAGATACCAGCAGTGTATTTGATACCAGGGAACCGAGAATATTGTAAAGGAGGCGCTGAGTTGAATTTTATTGAGAGACTGAAATTTGCGTTCACAAACAATCTAAACGACTTAACGAGAGCCTTTATGGAAGGTGAGGATGTCGATGCTTCGACGGGGCCTTTAGGTCAGGAAACCGCTTTAAAATATTCTGCCGTGTTTGCGTGTTGCCGCGTATTGAGCGAAACACTTGCTTGTCTTCCACTATTTGTCTATAGGAAAGAAAAGGAAGAAAAGAAGCTAGGTATTGATATCGGGCTCTATGACATTTTACACAGCGAGCCAAATTATGAAATGACGCCTTTTAACTTTAAAGAATCTCTCATGATGAACCTTTGCCTTGGAGGGAATGGGTTTGCACAAAAAGTCTTCAGTAAAGCAACCGTACCTGAATTATTGGCCCTTTATCCCATCGAGTACAGCAAGGTAGAAATCACCCGTCCCGAAGACACAAAAAGGCTTACATATAAAATCAAAAACGGAACTGTCGAGCCAAAGACGATGACCCGTGACTATATATTTCATGTTCCAGGGCTCAGCATAAATGGAATTCAGGGCTTGACCCCGATTCAGTATGCTTCGAGTGCCATAGATCTTGGTTTGAAGTATGAATCTTTCAGTATCAATTTTTATAAAAATGGCGCCAACACAAACATGGCAGTGCTGCATCCGAAGGCCATGAGTGAAACCGCATATAACAGATTAAAAAAACAAATAGATGGAAAGCAAACCGGAATACGGAATGTAAATAAACCTTGGCTGCTTGAGGATGGAGTCACCATTAAAGAACTAACCATTAACCCGGTTGATGCCGAACTTTTGCAATCAAAGTATTTTTCGATAGAAGAAATCTGTCGTACATATCGCGTTCCGCTTCACCTTGTACAGCATCTTCTTAGGGCGACAAATAATAATATTGAGCATCAAGGACTTGAATTTATTATCTATACTATGCTCCCGTGGGCGAAGAGGATAGAAGAAAATGCAAACCTGCAATTGTTAACAAAAGAGCAACGAAAGGCGGGGTATTTTACAGAGTTTAAGTTTGATGCTCTTCTCAGAGGCGATGCACCTAGCAGAGCACAAGCATACGCAGCTGGCCGTCAATGGGGTTGGTTATCAGTTAATGATATTCGCAGACTTGAAAATATGGATGGTATAGGCCCTGCCGGAGACATCTACCTCACGCCAGCGAACATGTATGAAGCTGGAAAACAACCGACGCAAGAACAGCAGACCGCCAAGAATAAAGCGTTGGCAGAAGAGATATACAAAATGATTACCGAAAGGAGCTGAATAAGTTGGCTGATAAAAGATACTGGAAGTTTCAAAACAAGACCGCGAAGATAGGCGAACTCATGATTTATGGACACATCATGGATGAAAAATGGGCCGATGAAGACGTAACGCCAAAAGAATTCAAAAAGCAAATGGACGATCTGGGCGACATCGACATCTTGAATATCTGCATAAATTCCGGCGGCGGGTCCGTATTTGCGGCAATGGCAATGGTGTCCATGCTAAAGAGACATAAAGCAGAGAAGACGGTTTACATAGATGGAATCGCGGCTTCCGCGGCCTCGTTCTTTGTCGGCGCGGGAAAAGTAAAAATGCCTAGCAACGCGATGATAATGATTCACAATCCAATGACGATAGGTATCGGAAACGCAAACGATTTCCGTAAACTTGCCGACGACATGGACAAGATTCGTGAATCCATGCTTGCAATTTACGAAGAAAAAACAGCACTGACACACGATGAGATTATCGCGATGCTTGATGCCGAAACATGGATGACGGCAGCAGAAGCACTCGAGTATGGGTTTGCCGACGAGATCGAGGAATCAAAACAGATTGCGGCATCTATTGATGGGGACAAGCTTTTCACAAACGGCATTGAAACCGACCTGAGTAAGTTCAAGACCCGCCCGAAGATTGATGACAAAGGACGGATTCTTTCAGCGGCGAACGAACAGAAAATACAGCAGGCAAATGATCTTCTCGGGGATGTCCTGGGTCAAATAAAAGACGAACCTGAAGAAGACGAGAAAAAGGATACCCGGCAAGTGCCGGTTAGTCTATACAAAAAAATCGTCGAAAACCACGAAAGGAGATTGAAGATATGAAAGAACAGTTAAAGGCAAAGATTGCCGAACAAGCGGCACTTGTGAAAGCTGCCATAGATGCAGGTAAAGCAATGACCGTTGAAGAACAGGCAAAGTTTGATACTCTGGAAACAGATATCAAAAATCTTGAAGCCACAATTGATGCACAGGATAAGATTACAGCAAGACAAAAGGCCGAGGCTGAAGCGGAAGCAAAGAACAGGAAAACAATTGAGGACGAGGTTCTTCATGCGGAGCCCAATGCGCATAAACCTGTGTGGAAAGGCTTTGGCGAATTTCTGTTTGCAGTAAAGAATGCGGCTAGTCCGGAAAGAATCATGGACAAACGGCTAATAGTAACAGACGCCGCATCAGGCGCGAGCGAAGGAATACCCAGTGATGGCGGATTCCTCGTGGAAACTCAAACCACAACCGAGTTACTTAAGGATACATATGAGACGGCAATACTCGCACCGCGTTGTAAGAAGGTTCCCATATCCGCAGGGAAAAACAGTCTGAAGCTTAACATGGTTGATGAATCAAGCAGAGCGGACGGTTCAAGACAGGGTGGAGTTTTGGCGTATTGGGAAGGCGAGGCGGATGCTCTCACTGCAAGCAAACCGAAATTTGGTATTTTGGAACTTAACCTGAAAAAGCTGACCGGTTTGTATTACGCAACCGACGAACTCCTACAGGATGCGACAGCTCTTGAATCCGTTATTACCGGTTTTTTTGGCGAGGAATTCGGATTTAAACTCGATGACGCAATACTCAGGGGTACCGGCGCGGGAATGCCTCTCGGAATCTTAAACAGCCCGGCCCTTATCACGGTATCAAAGACAGCCAGCCAGACGGCGGACACCATATCATACAACAATATTCTTGACATGTGGTCTAGGTGCAGAGCTCGAAACAGGATGAATGCGGCATGGTATATCAACCAGGAAATCGAAACTCAACTGGCAAAACTGAGTTTCACAATCGGCACAGAAGGTGTACCAGTTTATCTTCCCGCAGGCGGCGCAAGCGTAACCGGCTACAGCACTTTGTTCGGCAGGCCGGTAATTCCGATAGAGCAAGCATCGGCGCTTGGTGACTTGGGCGACATCATGTTGCTTGATCTCAGCGAATATCTGCTCATAGACAAGGGCGGAATAAATGCGGCATCTAGTATTCATGTCCGCTTCCTGTATGACGAGTCGGTATTCAGGTTCATTTACCGTGTGGACGGTCAGCCAAAGCGCAAAAAGCCGTTGACTCCTTACAAGGGAGCCAACACTTTGAGCCCGTTCATCAC
>JBBACM010000050.1:0-6925 GCA_041657045.1 Minisyncoccota bacterium | reverse complement strand
TTTCTTATCTGCTCCTAGTCTTTTATCTACTCCCGATACCGGTTTTTCTAACAATTCCGCACGTTTCTTCAAAGTGTCACAATGGCAATGCCCGGGCGCATCCCAGCAGAGCATTCTTTTTGTTCCTATTAATTCTTTCAAATCAAGAAACCCTCCCGTCTTAATCATCCACGTTTCAACTTGTGTGGGGTTTAATCCACCTGCTCTCAAAACATTCCTAACCATTTTTTCATTATTTGGTTTTGTGATTTCATCCAAATAATCCTCATAATTATCACATACTGCATCCCTTTGAATCTGGGTATACATGATAAAGGGATTGCCGAATTTCGTACTCCGATCACAACGAACATCGCCTTCACGCGGTTGATAGGATTGCGCCATATTAATAACTTCGATCATGATTTCTGCTCCGTTTAAAACAAATTTATATTTTTCAATTATTAATGCTACTTATACTTCTACACAATTGCTAACGTGTGGATAAACCAAACTGCACGTTTGCGGAAAAATACAAGCATATGTTCTTTTTTCACATGTATATTGATTTCCAATTTTTAATTTGCCCCACTGATCATTAAACATTACACGGGAAATACCGTCTTTGTATTCAAACAAAAATGTAACACCGTCTGTCGTAAGAATTTGATATTCGTCTTTATTTAAAAGTTCAAATGTCACATTAGATACAGAAGGATGCGTAAATGCATTGTTCACATAACTAATATATCCTACAGAAATTGTTAATAACACCGTGAATATAAGTGCAGTTACAACATATTCTATTTTAACCATTTGGATCACTTATACCTGACAAAATCAAATTTTTTAGTTCCTGTTTTGACAATTGCGGGGACATATATGCCACGTGCTATATGATATTCTTGCTCAATGTTACGTTTCATTTTTACAATACATATTCGTAATGGAAATAAAAATAAACGTAGTGTGAACGCGATTAATAATATTTCAACAGATGCTATTCCAAAGATATAACATATTATTCCAAGAACTATGGCGACGGTAAATGCAATTTCCGGAATTTTTAATATCCACAAGGATTTCTCTAATAATTGATGTTTTTCTTTAGGAGTCATTGTTTGCCTTCATTTAAATATTCTTTTCCACACTTCGGGCAAATGTTGACCCATCCTTCTTTAGTTAATTTTGCATTACAATTCCGATATTCTCCGGGCCCTGAAAATTTAAAACCACATTCACATTTCATTTTCTGTCTCCTCTATTTCAAATTTTTCGCCACTTTCCGTATATCCACATTCTGTGCATTTATAAATTTGAACCAATTTGCGTTTGTCAATTTTGTCTTTCTTTCTATATTTCACTTTAACCTTTGTAAAGAAACGTGGATCTTTAACGGAGCATTGCGGGCAGCGCGAAGTATTTTGTTTCATGTTAATAGTTATAGTTCCCATTGAAATTAATACTTATGCAATCTCCCGTGGACGTAAGTGACTTATAGGAACAAGATAGGTTTCTATTTTTCTTGATTCATTAAGGACACCAATAAGCGCGGTGTCTTCTTCAATATCAATTATTTCCGCCGCCTGGTCAGTCCGTGCAGCAGGTATCCATGTGGGACGGCGCTTTGTCTTGGTTAGGGACCACCATACTTTTGAATTTTTATGAAGTTCTGTCATTGTAATTGTAATATGCGTTTAAGGGATTTAAAGGTAGTGGCGATATGAAATTGCCAGGTATGGGAAAATATCGTTCATTTTTAAATTAGAGAAGATTTTCTTGTGGGGCACACAAAAAATGTCTACACTTTCTCCGATCTTTCTTCCACATATTGTGATATTTGTGCAATAATTTAATTATTAATGTACTAAAAATACACGTACAATCAATTATAAATATATACAAGTGTATTAATTAAGTATGGAAAAAATTTCTTCTACTGCGTCATCTGGGGATATTCAAAATACTTTTGGAACTATGAGTGGAATGGCATCTCCAAAATTACTTTACACGGCATTTCTTCTTGGGATGTGTAGAGATTACTTTGCGTTAATGTTAAGATCAGATATTGAATTAAGCAATCCATCTATAGATCGAGCAACGGGATGTCTGATTGCATTTTGCCCAGATAAAGAAACACGCAAAAAATTGTGGGATAAATATAATACATCTAAAAACCCTGATAAATATGATAATGCATGTAACATTAAAACCGATGATATGACATATGCATCTATAGAAACAATTGGAGATTTAATTGATTTCTTAACATCTGTACTTGACTTATCAGAATCTGCTAATGCGGGGTTCTTATAATGGAAAATGCCATCTCAGTTATACCATCGCCACTGATTGAACAAACACCAGAACCGCTTGATGAGGACCCGGTGATTCACCTTGGTGCCGTAAACGGAAGTGCTGTTAAGCGATTGGCCAATTACGTACAAAATTTTATAAAAAACAAACGAAATCCTCCAAGAAGCAAATTTGCAATATATGTTGCTGCGCGCATAACTGGAATTGATAAACAAGATGCAGTATGTATGGTTACTGGACGAAGAGGATCTGGCAAATCATTTTCTTGTTTATACTTAGGATGGAGAATTTCATCTGAGATTGCATTATTACTTGGTGGGAAATGGCAAAATTATTTTAATTCAAAAAATATTGTAGCATTGGAAGACAGTGCACGTATAGCAGAATTATTAAATAGTTCTGACAAATACCAAGTTATATTGATAGACGATGCCTCTGTTGCCGTTGGAAATAGAGGGTGGGCAAGCATTGAAAATAGAAATTTTCTGGCACTTCTTACCACGTGTCGTGTAAGACGATGGTGTTTGCTAATTAATGCTCCCACACGTAGATCCATTGATACTCAAATTAAAGATATGGTTGATTTTTCATTTTATGTTATTGCTAGTTTTCACGCGGGGGGATTTAATGTTCTTAAAGCAAGCCGTGAAGAAATTAGTCCATATAGCGGCAAAAATTATACTCATAAATTATCATATGATGGAACAAAATTTGATTACTGGGTGGCATTTGCACCTCCAAAAGAATTAGTAAAAGAATATGATATTGTTAGAGAAGAAGGAGCAATCCGGTTAAATCAACGTATTGTAGAAACCGGTAATTTTAAACCAGATGGCAAAAAAAATAATCGGGAACGTATATCTGAACGAAATTTACAGCGAGATTTAACTACTCATGGAGATAATTTACGGAAAATAGTATCTTCTGAACCCGACATAGCATTAACAACACTTGCGAGCAGATTAGTATTATCTGTTTCAAGCACAAAAAGAATGCTTGAAAATTTAGGAATAACATTAGAAAAAAGAAAACGTGGAAGATATTGATGGTCAAAATAATTAAAACGTGTCTCACTTGCGGGAAAAAATTCGTAACATCTATTGCACGAATAAATCGAGGGAAAGGAAAATATTGCTCAAAAGAATGCTTTAAACAAAAACCTTCTACAAATGTAAAACTTTTATGTAGTTATTGCGGAAAAGAAATTATTAAAAAATTATCTGAATCCGAAGGAATCCATTATTGTTCAACAAAATGTAAAAATTTACATCAAAGGACACTCACTGGAGAAAAAAGCAAGAGGTGGATACCAAAAATAAAAAGAATATGCCAAACTTGCGGAAAGGAATTCTTCGTATTACCCGACGTTGTAAAAAAAGGAAATGGTAAATTTTGTTCCAAGAAATGCTTAACCGATTTCGCGGTCAAAGCAATGGAATCTAGTAAAGCAGAAAAAAGAATAAAATGTATCTGTGAAACATGTGGGAAAGAATTTTATCAATCCCCATCAGTTTTTGCTACGAGTGTTCACAAACATTGTTCAAGAAAATGTACAATAAAAATAAAAGAAATTCATTGTGAGACTTGCGGAAAAATAATATTGCGAACCCCCGCTCAAATAGCAAATCATAATTTCTGTTCCCGTGCTTGTTACGGAAAGTATCAAAGCGGTCTCCCGAAAGAACAACAGAAAAATTGGAAGGGTGGGATGTTGATCAAAACGTGTAAATACTGTGGTAAAGAATTTGAAACACGATATAATAATTATTGTTCCAAAGAGTGTGCAGACAAAGACAAAACTGGGGTGGTTGGAGAACAACATTTTAATTATAATCGCGTAGATGTCCCCTGTAAACAATGTGGAAAAATAGTAACCGTCATACCAAGTAAAATATCCACTTGTAAACATGGGATATTTTGTTCAAATAAATGCAAACGCACATGGGAAATTGAAAATATATCTGGTGAAAAAAGCCCATATTTCAAAAGCAAGTTTGTAAATTGTGTTGTATGTGGAAAAAAATTTAAATTGACACCACATTGGGAAAAACTTGGACGCGACAAATACTGCTCACAAGAATGTTATTGGAAAGATTTACCGAATCTAATAAGTGGATCGAATCATCCAAACTGGGTTGGTGGCCCAAAAGATTATTGTGAAAAATGGACTCCAAAATTTAGAATAAGAATTCGTGCTTTCTTCAATAATACGTGTGTAGAATGTGGCACTTTACAAACCGGAAAATTGTTACATTGTCATCATGTATATTATGATAAAAAAGCATGCTGTGATATAACAGAAAACGGAGTTTATTTATCAAATTTAGGAATTAAAAACAATCCCCATACATTTGAAATTATTGGAGATCCGAATAAATTTGTAGCATTGTGTGATAGATGTCATGCAAAAACAACTCCTAAAAAATCAAGAGTGTTTTATGCGCGACATTTTGAAGAAATCATTAACACTCAATATAACGGAAAATCTTATTATACAAAAGAAGAGTATGAATTAGTTAAATTTAATACATCGTTTGAAACGGAGACTTTATCGTGACCAAAGAACAAGAATTATTAACACATGCCGAATTATTAATTACTTTGCTTAAAAATGAAAAACAATCTGATTCCAGAGAATTCAATATTATTATCAACAAAATGGCAAAAATACTTGGACCAACTTATAATAATATTCCGAGTGATTTAAAAAAAGGACTTGGTGTCGCATATGCCAGTTCGTTGGCAGAGACAGAAATTATATCAAAAACAGCATATACTCGATCATCATTATCGCTTTTACGAGCAGCAGTAAAAATAGCACATGGTCCAACTTCTCAGTTGGAAATGATAGATAAATACATACAAATGTTAGAAAAAGAAATTAAACTTTGTGAGACCAGTGGTGATGAAGCCACTCTTGATGGATTGTGGAAACTTACCAATCGTGTTGGAGATTACCTATCTTTATTGGTTTTTTCCGGATATGGTGAAATTCAAGGCAGAGGGTTTTCTTTTACAAGAAGAGATCCAACAACATCTGATGGAGGTATACAAAAATGAGTCTTAAAGATTTATTTGGACCAAATCATCCAAAACTCGGAAGCGGCGTCGATGCACTCGTTGATGAGGTAGAAGAAGAACAGAGAAGAGAAGACGAACAAAATAATCAAAATGATATGGGAGATCTTGGAAGAAATGACATGCCTATAGAAAATACCGGAACAATAATTCCTTCGGAAAGATACCTTGACCGGATGATTCGCATCAAGGGGTGGGTGTCCGAAAAAGAACTTGGTAAAAGTACCCTTATGTGGGACAACCCGGATTTTCTAGAAATTCTAGAACTCAACAATTTGAACGAAAAAGACCAAAAAAAATTTATACGACGCTATCTTGACCTCGCGGCAATTTCGAGCGGAGATGGAAATTCCGGTATGACAGGAGAACGATCACGTGTACTTGCTGTAAGAATGTTAAGTCAACGCTCAAGATCAGATCTTGGTAATGACCTTAACGAAAGGGGCGCATGGATAGAGACTCGCCAATCTACAAAACAATCAATTAGAACCACACAAGGTGGGAATAACAGTGGAAAAAGCAGTGGATTTTTAAGTAGATTGTTTGGGCACTAAAAAAATAATTAATTCTTTTTTTTTTATTTTAACACTCCGTTTTCTTCTTTTGTAAAACAAAACCCCCGATCATAAATATCAAGTGTAAATACACCGTTTTTTTCTATCCATTCTAATATTTTGGTACAGCGTTCTCGTTCGCTGCCGTATAATTTCTCTAATTGGCATTTCATTTTCTTTTCTGCATATCCTCTATACTCCTGAATAAAAACCTCTCTTTCTATGCTTATCATTTCTTCTATTAACGTTTTCTTTACAACGTCATTTTTCTTAACAATAACCGTATCATACCCGCTTTCTCTATGATGCCTCTTATGACACTTCACACAAATAGTTATACGATTTTCTTCAGAATCATCTTCGTGGATATGATTGATATGATGTTCTTCAAAAAACTCTTCTGGATACTCGGTATTACACCATGGACAAAGTTTCATATAATATGGTATGCGTTCTATCTATAAAAAAGATATTACTTCTAATCAGTCAACTTTATCACACTGCACAAACATTCTACCCATCCAAATATAATAAGAAACATTGTCAAATATCCACATATAGACCATCCAAATACAACAATCGGATTTAATACCGGCCATTCTGTTTTTAATATTATTACCCACATGCTAAAAAAATATGGAATAATCATTTCAAATAAGAATGCCGTTAATCCATAACATATCATAACAATTGAAAAACAAATTGGACACTCCTCTCTTATCATATCAGTTGTAAAATTTAATAATTTTTCATGTGGATATAAATCTTTTACCCGATTCATTTTGGAGCCACCCACACAAATTTAAATAGAAACATTAATCCAGAGAAGAACACGCAGGATATAAATACAACTACCCCCGCCATTGTCATAGACATTGCCGGTTTATTGTAGTTTCCGCGCGCGATGTTCTCGGCCAATTGACGAATGAACCCCCCTCGTTCGGCTTCATAACGTTTCCGGGGATACGCATTATCTATCCTCACCCACGGGATAGTAA
>JBBACM010000049.1:0-7135 GCA_041657045.1 Minisyncoccota bacterium | reverse complement strand
CTGGCAGGGGCGACAGGATTCGAACTTCACCCTCTAGATCGTCTAATTACTTCTAAAACAGTATCCGTCACCTCTTTCGGAGTACAATCACGCTTAAATATGTAAGCGGCGGCTCCCATTTCTTTACATTTCTTGCGGTCTTGCGGAGTATCTAAATTTGTAAAAACAATAACCGGAATGTCTTTTATCTTATTATTGTTTTTAACAGCCATCAAATAATCATATCCTTGTTCGGCAACAGTATTTTCAGGCATCGGAATGATTATATCGAGAAGTACTGCGTCCGGTTTTTCTGATTCGGTAAGAGCCAATGCTTTATTTATATCGCTGGTTGTTATGAAAACAAAACCTTCCTTTTCAAATATGCCTCTATACATGTCTACTAACGCCTTTTCATCCTCGACAAATATTATCTTTTTAACATCCGCTGTCATATGTTTTTTAAAAATATTTCTATTTTATTTTCTTTAACACCCGCTTCTTCTTTGTCATCTTTTTCTTGGTCTTTATAAACAGGAATTGTGAAGCTGAAGGTGGTTCCTTTGTTCTCTCCCTCACTTTCAAATACTATTTCTCCTCCGTTGCCTTCAACTATTTTTTTAGAAATATACAAGCCTATACCCGACCCGTCAGGATGCATACTGGAAGCATTAGTTCCTCTAGAAAACTTTTGGAAAATCCTGGAACGATCTTTTTCCGAAACTCCGGAGCCGGTATCCTTAACATTAATTTTTAAATAATCATTATTAACTAATTCGTAAAAAACAGTAATGCTTCCTTTGTATGTGTAAAAAACTGCATTATCTAAAATATTGGAAATAACGTGCGTTATTTTTCCGGAATCGCACCAAACATCCGGAACCTTGAATTCGGGACTCTCAATTAATATCTTTAATTTTCTATCCTTGGCATATTGTAATTTCTTTTTCTCTTCGACCAATCTGTCTACCACGGCAGTAATATCTGTTTTTCTCGGCTCCATTTTCATTTTCTCTCCTTCCAGCTTATAGGCATCGTAAAAATCTGAAACGGTATTAATGATTCTCATCAGACCGTCTTCGATTATCGGCAAGGCCTTATCTAATTCATAATCCCCGTCTTTCACCATTGAAAAATATCCTCTTATAATCGATAAGGGCGTATTCAACTGATGGCTCACGACTCTTAAAAAATCCGACTTCATTGTAAGCAACTCCTGAAGATACATGCTTTTTTCTGTAATATCTTTCGTTTGTTCGTCAACTTTTTCTTGAAGAGTTTTTCCGAATTCTTGAATCTGCTTATACTGAAGAGCATTTTCTATAGTAATACCGGCTTGTTTAGATAAAACATTCAAAAGGTCTATATCTTCTTTTGTATAAGGGTCTCCTGAAATCTTCGAACCCAAAACAATGATTCCTATTAATTTCTTATTTACTATTAACGGCAGGCACAAAAAAGCTTTTATCTCTACCATGTATTGATAAAGCTTCCAATAATTAGTCTTCTCGCTCTCAGTTATTGAATTTTCAGAAAGCAAAGCCAGCTCTTCCCTGACCAAAGGCTTTTTAGTTTTTAAAAGATGCTTTATTAAAAGATTATTGTGAACTAAAGAAACATCATTTGAGCTATTAATTTTAAATATTTGATAGTTCCCTTCTGTGTTCATTAAAAAAACTCCAGCCCTATCTAATTGCATGGTTTTTTCAATAGTATCAACAATCAAATTAATGATTTTATCCAAATCAATATAGCCGGCGAGCTCGTCAATCATTTTGTTTATCGTTTCTTGATAGTTGTAAAGAGAGACAAATAAATATCTATTGGCAAAATTCTTCAATCCCTCGTCCATTCTGTAGAAGAAGATAACAAAAAGTGGAGCCATAATAATGCCCAAAAGGTATGCAGCCGTACTGAAAATTCCGCCAAAAGCATAACCGTAGAGCCAAATGAGAAAATAGAAAAATCCGTAAGTAAAAGCGGCTATGCCAAAATAAATAAACACTTTACGTGCAACAACGCGAATATCCATAAGGCGATACTTAATCATCGCGTAAAATAAAATAAAAACATACAAAGAAACAACAACATTGCCGACGGGCAGTATTTTTACATCATACCAAAGAAAAAAATTGGTTGCTCCGCCCAAAAACCCTATCACTGTTCCGAATATAATGTATCTGATCTGATAACGCTTCAAGCCTTCGCTAGTGCGATAGCTCTTTAAAAGATTAATCAGACCGTATCCGACCAGTCCGGTATAAGAAACCAGAAGATAGATTGAATAAAGTATTCCGGCTTTCGGCCAAAAATCAAAGATTAATATTTTCTCAACTCCTTTTATAAAAAGAGGCGAAAAAGAAAATGACAAAAAAATAAAGCTTACAATATATCCTAAAAATAAAATAATATTGCTTTTCTTGTCTTTTATCTCCAAAAAAGACAAAACCCAATGCAAATAGAATATCGGCACAAAGAGAGAACCGATGGAAAGCAATCTAGTATAAAGCAGGGCCGAATCGGAGTCACTGGAAATCTGCCACAGGAAATAGAAGGTAGACCAAACGAACACGGCCAGGCTCAATAAGACAAAAGTATTATTTACTGACTTTCTTTTGTTCTTTAAAAACACGAATAAACCGAGCGACAAACTGGTAATTGCATTAATTAAAGCTGAAACTGCGTAAAAATTCATTTTATTTATTAGCGACTAACAAGCCGTGTATCTTAAGCGGTTCGTAAACAATTTGATAATTATTAAAACCTGATTTTTTAGCAACATCAAACAAATCTTCCTTCTCGCGATAAACCATAGGCCAATTAATAACCCATTTGATGAAATGTTGCTCGACATTATTATTAATATTGCAAGTGATGAGAATTCCCTTTTCATCCAAAGCTTCGTATATTTTCTTTACGAAATTAATCGCTTGTTCCTGATTAACATAGTCTAAAAACCCGAGCATTTCGACTATCTGTGGCTTCAATCCTTTGAATATGTTCTCTGTGCCGGAAAGATTAATTTTACGCGTTTCTATCTGGTCTGCTACTCCATATTCCGCCGCCCGCTTATTAGCAACATCCAGCCCGTCTTGGTCGATATCCATTAAGACGGCTCTGATGATTACGTTCTTGGCTTTGTACTCTGCGACAATTTCAATCACTGCCTGAGCCGAACCGCAAGCCAAAGAAACGAGCCTTATTTCTTGGTTATCAAACTTTGAAATAGCCTTTCTTAATTGATGCTTTACTAACTTGTAACGATTGCGAAGAGCCTGACAATTAAGACCGTGCCAATAGAATTCATCTAATAATCCCCCGATTGTCATTTTTTTAGGAAAATTATGATTGTATATGATTTCCATTGCTCTCCATGAAGCTGCATATTCTTTAACTTTTCTTGATGCCAACCCTAATCCGTCAAAAAATAAACTATTAATGCGCGGACCGGGAATGCCGAGCAGTTTATAAACTTTCTTCTTAGCCATTACGTAACCGGTTATAGCCCACATAAAAGGCAAGCTTAAATAATAGGGCCACTCTAATTTTTCATAAGACGGAGATTTGATTGACTGGTCAAAGGTATCGTAAGAATAATCTTTTTCTATAGCCATTTTTTTATAAATTAAAACACCTTAAAAAGAGGTGCCATTATTATTTATTAAATTATTATTTAAAATTATCATAATTAGCTCACCAGTGTTCCAAATTCCTCTCCGTTCAAGGCTTTTGAAACATTCTTCAAATCATTAATATTAAATACGATAATAGGCTTCTTGTTCTCCTGGCAAATGGTAAAAGCGGTTGAGTCCATAATATTTAAGTTCTTCTCTATCGCTTCCCCGTAGGAAATCTTTTTATACAGCCTGGCATCAGGATTCTTTTTAGGGTCCTCGCTATAAACTCCGTCAACGTTAGTTGCTTTCAAAATCAAATCACAATCAACTTCGCAAGCTCTCAAAGCCGCTGTCGTATCGGTAGTGAAAAAAGAATTGCCCGTTCCTCCGGCAAAAATAACAATCCTGCCTTTAGCCAAATGATGCAAAGCTTTTCTTTTCAAAAAAGGCTCTGTAACCGTATCCATTCTGATGGCCGACATTGTTCGGGTCGGAACATCTAATACCTCCAAAGACTCTTGCAAGCCAAGGCTGTTAATGACAGTTCCTAACATCCCCATATAGTCAGCGGTAACTCTGTCAAAGTTCTCTTCCCCGACTTCGCGTCCTCTAAAAATATTGCCTCCGCCTATAACCACGGCTAAATCAATATCATTATCTTTCTTTATCTTGGCAATCTCTTTTGCCACCTCGGCATACTTAATAAGGGAAACTCCTTTCTCCCCTTCTTTTCCGAACATCTCTCCGCTCAATTTCAATAGAACTCTTTTGTATTTCATTTGTTTTGAATTAATTTTGTTTTATTATATCAAATATTTTGAAAAATGACAAAAAAAAGAGTCTACATATTATAGTAGAACTCAAAATAGTTAAAGCTCCGGCGTCCAGTTACTTTTAGTCGCTGACAGCATCAGGCTTTTTGTTCGGTACCAGAATAAGATTCACTTTACCATCACAATCATCACATTTCGTTTCGTGACGATCAGAAGAATACAGCTTCTGGCAATTTTCATTTCCACAGCGGAAGATTCTCCTGTAAGGTGAAGTACCATATTTAGAAAATTCTCGTTTTGGATGCTCCTGCAAGGTTGCCCTGACTTTATTTTCATTAGGCACTTCAACCATTGTGGACTTCTTCGTGACTCCGTCTGCAAACACCGCATACGCTAAATTGCACTTTCCGCACAAAACATACACGATGCTGTTAGGAGTAAACTCTACTCCAGGAAGCTGATAGCCACAATGAGGACAACCGAACTGGTCGTAATCATCTGCACGTATGGCAATCAACCCGGAAATCTTTTCTCTTTGAATCTTGTCCTTTTTAAGAACATCCTGCCAAGTTGCTCCGATTTTCATCTCCTTGGCTGTGGTTAGAAGAGCCTTGCCTACTCCCTCTAAAACATCGACATCGTTTGTGTGGTCCTCACAAAAATGAATCAACTTATGGGTACCCAGACGGAAACTTAGCCAGAAGCTAATGGCAACAACGGTCGGTTTTTTCCCGCATATAGAGCATTCATTAGCCATAAAGCCCTTGAAAAAATATGTCTCCACCCTAATATTGCTTTTTGTAAGAAAAGGCTCAAGTTCGGCAGAGACATAGGCGGTAGCATCACCTCTGTAGTTATGGCTTATCAGCCATACTTTACCGTTGTTGGTCATTATCCTTTCATACACCATACCTACCTTACCCGGTCTCCTGCCATCAACAAAGTTTTGAGGACAATCAGGATCCTCGGGAAGAAGTTCGGTCGTTACAACCATTAACCCTCGTTTTACTTCATCATCTTTCATGTTTAATCTCCAATGAACTATCCCTCTTTATAAGGGAGTCATAATAATGACAACGTGATTATAGTACAAATATAGATTATGTCAAATGATTGACACAAACGACGATAATTGTTATTTAAAAACTACTGGATGATTATTATGAAGGTCTTTTACAAAATAATTATCGGAATATACTTTATTAAGGTTATTGAATTGTCTATCCTTTTTGGACGAATAGGAGCAGCGAAGACCGGCTTTATCATTGAAGGAATTATATTATGGATTTTCGGTATTCTTCTCGGCTACACGGTATATGTAGTGGTGAGGCTGGCCATAATAACCTTAAGCGAATCGCGGCAACGGAAGGCACAATGCTATGTGAACAAAAAAATAAAAGAGGATTAACCTCTTTTTTCCCTTTTAATATCACCAACCATCTTTTCTAGCTTCGTCGTGTATGGCACACAGTGCCGTCAAAAGACTGAGTTGTTGAATTTGAGTGTCGACCTCATTGCCATAGAAGTCGCAACCTTCGCCAGAGTTACATTCTTGAGAAATGATTCTACAATTACCACCCGGACAACCAATAGACAATTGTGTATTTTCTCCAATCTGTACCCAGAAACAATTGCTTTTGTTTCTCCTGTAGTAGCAATAATAGTACACTGCTTTCATTGCCTTTTCTGCTGCTTTCGAAACCTGTTTCGCCCTTTCCGGGTTATTAAAAAGGTAGCGGAAATAGTTGCAGAATTTCATGCTCCATGCACCGCCGATATCACTGCCCCCTTCATTCCTTGGTGAGGATACAATATTGAGGATAATCAACTGATTCAATTTTGATGTCGTTTCTTTGTTCGGAGAATAAATCTGGGGATACATGAATAAGACAGAAAGGCTGGCCGAAACCGCAAGAATAGAGTTATAATCGTACGCAATCTTCTTCTTAGTGCCTTCGCAATAAGAACAAGGTCTTTTGAAAAAACTATCCTCTCCCGAACCTTTGCATCTCGGACAGGTATCTTCGGTTACAATATCCACTCGAGGAATAGCGAAGAATATTTCGACAAATTCTCCCGCGTCCCTTTTGAGTCCGGCATGGTCAAATCCGAAAAATTCTCCTTCATCGGTAATTTTTGAAAACTCCCCGAAGCCCAGCTCTCCTTCGAGAAAGGGTACCAAGTCCCTATCTTCCAATGAGCCTGCAATATCCTTATGTACTCTGATTGCAATACCAAGCGGATTATCCCTAAAGGATATCTCGCACCAGCAAGGAACGTCCCCGCTTTCCATTTGTAGTCTCAGCATAAGTGTCACCTTAATTAAATGAACTGCCACTTTGTGGTAAAAATATCATTACATAAGGAGAAAAAATTGTAAATAAATCCATATTGACATAAGCAATAATTATTGTTATCTAAGAACTAATGGAGATTTGCAATGAAGACCTTTTACAAACTGCTTACTGGACTGTACTTTATCGTAATCCTTGTTTCAGCAATTATTATCGCACAGAAAGCGATAGCAAAGACCGGATCGATTATCGAAGGAATCGTAATAGGAACGCTTGCCATTACAATCGGCGTGATTGTATGCTTAATCATCATGATAGGCATCATGTTCATCAATTTCTACGTAAATCCAAAACCGCTCAAACAAAAAACAAAAGAGGTCTAACCTCTTTTCCTGTTTAATGTCTTTAAAAAATGTCTAATTATTTGTATAACTGACTATGTTTTCCTAGAGTTATAAAAACAACTGCCTTC
>JBBACM010000048.1:0-7168 GCA_041657045.1 Minisyncoccota bacterium | reverse complement strand
CACCCGGCGAAAAACAAATCATAGATGAGGCGCGCAAAGATTTGAGTTACGCAGATTATTTAGTCCAAAAAGCTCTCAAAGATGTCCGGCGCAAAAACCCATAACTACCGCATCAGCCCGATAAAACTTTTATCGGGCTTTTTTGTTTTGTTATGTCAATCAAAATTTTTAAGAACAAATTTATTTCTGTATCTACTTTTTACGGGCTATGCTCATTACGTTCGACGGACGCGCTTCGCGCAATCGTCCGTCGAATGGCATCTTGGGTTCTTCGTCGCTTGCGCGCCGTCGAACCACCGACTGCACCCGACCGATAATACCGGCGGGTGAGTCGAAGATGCCGTTAAACCGATTTTGGCACATAATCGGGTATTGCATACCAAGCTATAACGCTTTCGGTTGTAACTGTTTTAATGCTTATCATTCTTTTACGTTGCTGGTTGCCATGTATTATAAATCTGCCGTTTGTATATCGTCCAATAGCTTCAAAGCTCCCATTCTTATCTTCTATTCTTACCAATAATCTTGTCCCTTCTTTCGGTGTCTTTTCTTTGGTAAATTGCCAAAACGGTTTAACTCGCACTTCGGCTTGACGGCTTGTAGCCGTCTGCGCTCGAAGTTGTTCTTCTTCTTTTGCATCTTCTTCATTCAAAAAACAAATATGTCTTATAGCGTTATTGATACTTAGTTCTTCCATGTCAATTTTTCTCCATCCAAAATTATTTATTCCAGTGCCGCCGCAAGCCAAGTGCCACTACGTTATAGCGATGCGGTTGCTATCTTCAATAATTCTTTCAAATCATTTTCTAAATTGAATTTACTTTTAGGTTCGCAATAACAAAACTCACATTGCGCTGGCACTGGGCAAGTGCTTACACAATCTTCTTCCGTTCCATTACAGCCATGCTCACTTAGTGTCCCATGGTTGCCACAGTTAGAAGAACTTGGGCATTCTAACCCATATTTGTTTACAATGTCCGCAACCGCACCGTTCGCCAAATCGCCTTTCGGCTGCTCACTCGCTATAACCAGCGTTTCAGCCGGAACACTTTCTATGTATAAATTATAAGTGTCGCATTCTTCTTCTAAATTTTCAAAACCAAGTTGGCACCCTGCAACTTGTGAACAATTGTAACATAATTTATTAGGGCATAGCACTATTTCGTCATTTGCAAATGCTTCTTGTGCTATATCAAATTCATCTTTAACGGGTATTGAATCTTTCTCTTCCATTTCTTCCATTTTCTACCTCAATTTATTTTTATTGTTATTCCCGTGTCCGGCTAAACGCAACTACGTTAGCCAGATTTACGGCTATCAATCGCTCCATGTATCCAAAATTTTTCTGTTGGTAATCCGCAAATGTTACAACATTTTATTTCGGTCCATCCGGTTGACTTATCACCACAACTACATTGCTCTGCACCTACAATAATAATATCATAATCAATATCTCGTTTTAATCCTGGATGTAATTTTTGTTCGCACCATTCTTCAACCGTTCCCAATTCTTGCGCTCCATATCCTATAACATTATTGTGTTTGTTGCGCATAGCATACCAAAGACCGCCGTAAACATGGCTAACAACGCCATCAATTTGACCGAGCTTTTCAGTAATTAATTGTGCAATCTTTGAAGCTCTCACATAAATAATGTCATTGTCTTCGGGTTGTATATAAAATGCTTGCTGTTTTATTTCTTCGACTAAGTTTTCCATTTCTATATTCCTTTTCTTATTGGCAAATTATGGCTGATCCGTTATAATTATTTTGGTGCTTGCTTCTCAATAGTTACAAGCCCATCCTCACGCTTAACAACCCTATACCAGCATCCATCACCAAAGGCAAAATGCTTGAATATTGCATCCGAATATTTCATATCGTGTATAATCCAAATACCCGTTTCCCACTGGTAGCCGTTATGCTTCCCTATTTGGTAATATATTGTCATCAAAGGGAAGAAAATAAAATGTAAAATTTTTAATGGTAGATTTAGCATTTTGCCTTCCTCATATTTCACCACGCTATAAACAAACCACCAATAAATTTTTTCTCTCAAATTTGGTTGTCCCATCTTAGTTCTCCTTAGTGTCCGCCCCAAAAAATTATAACTACGCAATCAAGAACGACAAAAGTTATCGTTCCGGTTTTTGTAGTTATTATGTTATTAAATTTGTTCATTATTTAAGTCCTTCTGTTTAGTCTTTTGCGTCTTATTGCTGATTCGTTCGACGGACGCGCTTCGCGCAATCGTCCGTCGAATGGCATCTTGGGTTCTTCGTCGCTTGCGCGCCGTCGAACCACCGACTGCACCCGACCGATAATACCGGCGGGTGAGTCGAAGATGCCATTGGGCTGTCCTCATCTTTTCAGTTCCAGTTTATCGTCTGTGGCTTTGAGAGCCGCCAAAAGCACCATCGCAATTTGCGGAACTATCGCATTGCCTAATCCTTTAAGTCTGTCCACCCTATTGGGTATCCCATCATCCACTCTACAAAAGCGGGTTGCAACCTCATACCAGGGTTCATTCCAATTTGCGTTAAATCTTTCTGATTCTGCGAAGGATAATATTTCCCTGCTGTTTCTTCGCTGTCGTGCGGTCTCGGTGTTGTGGGTGTTGGTAATAATTTTATCGTTGTTGCTAAATCCAATCCTCCTTGTCCGTGAACTCCTTCGCTTTTCCCGTCGTGAGCTTTCGGTGTCGGCAACATTAGAATCATATTGCACAATCCCGCATTGCTTTGCAACCCGCTTTTGTTCCTTAGCCGGTAAGTTCCGTTTTTTGTTCTTATTAATTTCTCTGTTTTCTTTTTGCTCATTGTCGCATCCGAACTTGTTGGCGTGAGCAATAATCCAAATTCGATCCCGTTTGTGCGGGGCGTTGACGGCGCAAGCTGGAATGATAAATGTTTCGATTTCATACCCTTCACCTTCCACTTGAGATAACATATTTTCGAGTCCCATATTCCAGAGGTTAGCAACGTTCTCGCCAACAATCCAACGCGGTTGAATCTCTCGGATAACTCTAAACATTTCATCCCAGAGATAGCGGTCATCGCTTGCGCCTTTTCGCTTCCCGGCAATGCTGAAGGGCTGGCAAGGGAATCCTCCAGTAATAAGGTCAACTGTTCCAATTACATCCTCCTTCCGCAAATTGTGAATATCTTCAAACATTTTAATGTCATTCCCAAAGTTCTTTCGTAATACTTTTTGGCAATATTTATCTATCTCACAAAATCCAACATTCTCATAACGTTCTTTCCAAATGCTTTTGGCGGCAAGAGCAAAGCCACCTATTCCACTGAACAAATCGAGATGCCGAAAAGAAAAGGTCGGCAGCCCAACTACCGCATCAAAACGATAAAAGTTATCGCTCTGATTTTTAGTTGGTTCAGTTTGTATGTTAGTTTCTGTTTTCATCTTTTCCTTAAAAGTCTTTTACGTTTTATGCTCGATCCGTTAAACTGACCGATGACCACCACTGCGCCATTTTTCTAAAGCCATTTCAATTGTCGGGTGTCGCTTGCTTATATCGCCTTCACGTTCATACCGTTTCCAAATAATTATTTTAACCGTTCTCGGTGCGCCTTGCTGTATTTGCAATCTGTAACATTTATCGTGTGCAAGGAATACCATTCTTGTCAAGCTGTCATAATCGTGTGTTGCTGGCGTATTAAAATCGTTTACGCTCCACCCATTCCCAAATGCTTTTATCTCACTTGGTATGTGGTGTTCTCCATAATATATCTCTGCAAAAAATTCAGTTGCTTCCTCTTTTGTCATCGGCAGTTTAACTCGCAAATCAACATTGACTTCGCTTTGCTCGTCAATTTTTTTAGTATTTTCTTCCATCTTAATTTTTCTCCTTTAATAATTTATTTAGTTATTAACGCTCGCAAGTTATTTGCCACACCGTTAGCGTGACAAAAACATCCCTATTGCCACAGTCCAACATAACACAAGGGCTAAAATGTTTATCACTAAATTGTCTTTGTACCAATCTCTATCCCTGTATTTCCAATATTTAATTGGTACAAGTAGGTTTGCCAATCCAAGAACCACTGGGATCATAAAAAGACATTTCATAGCTTTCCTCAAATGTTTTTGCACGCTAACCAGCAAATCAAGCTGACCTTGTTAATCGGTTCGGCATTTTTTAGTTAATAATATTTGTTAATTTATTTATCATAATCTTTTTCCTTTAACGGCAGATTATTTGCAACTCCGTTAAACCGACAAAAACATTATTAGTCCAGCCACAAAAAATAATATTGATACAGTTAAAATAAATATCATTATTGGTAAGTTTTTATTTGGTGTTTCTATAATCTTTGGTGTTGCATAATAATTTATTCCAATACCCTCACTTTCGTAAATATGTTTTTGCGGTTTAACTAACGGCTCAACCAGATTGCTAATTTGATTAGCGCCTAATTTTGGTAGGTCCGGTGGATTTAGTTTATTTTCGCACATTTTTAACTCCCATACTTCGTTTTTAGCTTATTTTCGCAAGCGCTTCATTAAAGTTGGGACCGCAGCCGGTTAAGCCGAGTCCCGTTATATGGACTCGCTAAGTCTCGCAGCATCTTGTATAAGTTGATTAACTTGGAATAATTTTACTCGTAATTTTTTAGCAATGTAAATACTTTCGTTGCCGCTTTTATGTAGCCATATTATTTCACCAATTTCACTTTGATGGCATTCAGAAATATCTCGCATATTATCGCCACCCTCTATCTGCCTTTTAATTTCTGCTGGGTTAAAATTTCCGCTCGCCATATAACTCGCAACTGTAGCCGATTGCGAGTTATCTTTTTCGTTATGGTCAGCACAAAAATGTCTTTCTGCAAAAAGAGCATTTCCTATTCCGTGTGTCGCTGGGTTACCACATATTTCACAATTCATACTTTTATCTCCTATGTTTAATTCTTATTCTTGCAACGGCTAAGTTGCCACACTGTTATATTTATTTGGCGGCTACTATTTCAACCAACTCTGCTTTGTCGGGATGTGTAGCGTAAAACGGTTGCCCAAACTCTCTGCAAGTCGTTCTTTCAATATTGCTCATTCTATTCCACGCCTTCCAATAAGGTTTTATATCGTAATCGCCAACTAATCTTGCTACCCAACTCGCATCTGCAATCATATCTTTACTCTCATCAAGCCACTTATGTTCTATTTTTGTTTTGAACTCATCCAACAAATCATTCCAAACACTTTTCAAAGTTTCTTTATCGTGTTGTATGTAGCCGTGCCCATTAGCAAAATTGCATCCATCGTTTTCTGGTGGTTTGGGCAACCTCGCCATAATTGCATCTACTCTATCAATTCTTTGTTCATATTCAATACAATCTTTTTCATTAATAAATTCACAATTATCTTTTGCTTGGTATTTAATTATTGCTTTCATTTTACAATCTCCCGCCGCAAACCCATTCGTTTTGCGTGATATATCAAAGCCCCGCCTCCCACAGATTGCGAAATCATTAGGCAAGTCTTGCGATTTGTCTTCCGGGATTTGGGGCTTTTTAATTTTTGGTTTCTTTTTGATGATAACGATAACACTGATACTCACCTTTGATTTCGCTGGAGACGAACATAATTCCTTTTTCTGTAAATGTCAACCCCTATTCTGGTGTTAGCATCTTGCCTAATACTAATCACCTACTGGCCGGGACTATACCCTTATCAGTATTTCTCCCTCCGTCGGTAGTATTATCCGCCCAAGTATTTAAAAGCGTTTTGTTGGTTCCCGCTCTGCGGCCCAAGGTTAATATGCTGTCATACAATGGCTTATATCTTAAAGGCCAGTAAAAATACCATTCTTAGGCCCAGATAAATCTTTGTGTTTTTACCACACCACCCTTTTTCTTCCTCTTCTCCTTTTGGCAAACACTCCCCCCGGTCAGTTCTTTTTTTCTCTCAGATCGTAGTCCTATCTCACAACAGCCTTAAGAACAACCACCGATTAAACCCCTTCCGGAAAGAAACAACTGCACCCGGGAACCTTACATGGTCTATTAATACGTTATGGAATAGGACTATGTATATACGGGTACGGGTACATGTAGAGGAAAGACAAACATACCCCCCCCTGCACAAAAATTCAATAGGCGCGATTTGAGGGCATGATCTCAAGCAAGGGTACATAAGAATAGGTTTGTTGTGTGTTCGTTGTGTGTTGCTATGTTTCTACTCGAAATTAGACGTGATTCATGCGCACGTTCAACTGTGAATTATGCTATATACTATCAGACAGCATAGCACAGTATGATATACTTTGTCTGTTCGTGAAAAGTATACCGGTAAGCACATAGTTTACATAATATACATTATGTGACACAAAATTTGCTAAAAACGCACTTTTGCTGTTCCACTTTGAGATTTTGACGGATTGTCATTATAAGATGAGTGGTATTAATCTCACTCTGGTACATTTTCTCGGTTCTGAGAATCGCTCGCAATAGCTTCTGTGCACGGAGTTTCTTCAATGATTTGTGCGTCTTCGATTATGTTCTGCTCGATTGCTGCGCGTTTGTATAACTCTGAAAGTTTTATTACATCTTCGTTTGATAACTTTGTGATATCTATTTGCTGCTTAACAGTTGTTATATTCTCGTTTTTCGTCTCAATTTCGCGTCTTTCGATCCAGTTTTTGTACGATGTATTTAACACAAATTGTGCTCCGCGCGCGCTATCACGATTGAATAGCATTTTTTCGGCGAAATTCTCACATTTTGCTTTCGCGCGTGCGATAATGTGAGAAAAGTCTACACGTTCGCTATAATCTAACAAAGAAACTCTATCAACATCTAAGAAGACAGCAAGTCCAGTTATTGTGAAGGGTGTAGTTTGGCGTAAAATAGCTTTCCCTTGGTCATCCCTTACGATCTCATTATCTTTGTTAAGAATTGGCTCAAAACATGAATCGAAATAAGCGTCGATTTTGGCTTGTAATTCTTCGGGGGTCTTAAATTTTAACGGTCTCCCCATTTTTTTTCTTATTGATCCATCTTTATTTAATATTGTTTTTTGTTGCTGAAGTTGAACGACGTTCATGTTTCTTCTTTTTTTTTTGTTTTCTTGGTTTAAGAAATAGTAAAAAAAGAGCAAAGAATCAACTCTCTCTTCTCCTCCGCTGTCGCGGTATTAGATAGATAGATGAAAT